>CAZDUT010000065.1:0-13873 GCA_964508695.1 uncultured Alteromonas sp. | reverse complement strand
AAAAATCTGGTCGACTCAGAGCGCATTCTGACGCAGCTACGAACCGAAGGTTATGACGTCGTACCAACCTACCACGATGCTGACTTAGTGATTGTAAATACCTGCGGCTTTATCGATTCCGCCGTCGAAGAGTCACTGGATACTATTGGCGAGGCACTGAAAGAGAATGGCCGGGTCATCGTCACCGGTTGCCTCGGTGTCAAAGAAGATGAGATCCGGGAAGTACACCCCAACGTTCTCGCCATTACCGGCCCGCATGCTTACGAGTCTGTTGTCGAGCAGGTGCATGACCATCTGCCTAAGCCATCCCATGATCCGTTTAGAGATCTTGTGCCGGATCACGGTATCAAACTCACCCCCCGGCATTTCGCCTATCTGAAAATTTCAGAAGGCTGCAACCACCGGTGTACGTTTTGTATAATACCATCGATGCGTGGCGATTTGGTCAGCCGCCCGATGGGTGAAATCCTCGACGAAGCCAAGCGCCTCAAGGCTGCTGGCGTAAACGAGTTACTGGTTATCTCACAGGATACCAGTGCCTACGGGGTCGATGTTAAGCACCGCACTGGCTTTTGGAATGGCATGCCGGTTAAAACTCACCTAAAAACGTTATGTGACAAGCTGGGCGACATGGACATGTGGGTCAGACTACACTACGTCTACCCGTACCCGCACGTAGATGATCTCATTCCCTTAATGAACGAAGGTAAGATACTGCCTTACCTGGATATCCCACTGCAGCACGCCAGCAAGCGACTGCTAAAGCTTATGAAGCGACCGGGAAGCGCTGAGCGCACACTGGAGCGTATTCGTAAATGGCGGGAGATTTGTCCCCAACTCATTATACGCTCTACCTTTATTGTCGGCTTTCCGGGCGAAACTGAAGAAGAATTCGAAGAGTTACTGCAGTTTTTGCGCGACGCACAGCTTGACCGCGTGGGTGCCTTTGCCTACTCACCGGTTGAAGGTGCGAAGGCCAACGAGTTGCCGGATCCGGTTGCCGAGGACGTCAAGCAACAGCGCCTGGCCCGATTCATGGAAGTACAGGGAGAGATCAGCACGGCCCGTCTGAAAGCCAGAATTGGTAACGAGTATCAAATTGTCATCGACAGTGTAGACAGTGAAGGGGCGGTCGGCAGAACTTATGCCGACGCTCCGGAAGTGGATGGTGTGGTCCACCTGAACGGTGCCTATGATCTCTCCCCCGGCCAGCGGGTGTGGGCTGAAATCATTCACGCTAATGAGCACGATCTCTGGGCCGTGGTGTCAGAGGACCAGGACGAGCAGGCCGACGCGTAACGCCGGCGCGTCGTCGCTGACGGTTAGTCAGGGATGAAGATACTTATTTTGTCACTGGTTTGTCTGGCGCCGGCCTCTGCCGCACCACCAATGACCCAAATGGCGTTATCCAGTGTGACTGCGCCCAGGCCATGACGTGGCAGGGGCATTGTTGCTACCCTATCCCATTGACCGGTAGCGGTGTTGTATCGCCATACGGCGTCATACACACCGCCGCCACCGTTATCAAAAAACTCACCGCCAAACACATAAATATTGCCGTTTACAGAGGCACAGGCCAGTCCTCCCTGCGCTTCAGGCATCGAGGCCGCCTGGGTCCAGCTATTAGTTTTGGGCTGATAAACATCGTGGCGCGCACAATTGCCGCCATTGACGGTTCTGCCACCAATAACATGCCACTGGCCATTTACTACCACACTGCATGCACTGTTTCTGGCCAGCGGTAGCGGCGGAAGATTGCGCCACAAGTTCGTCGCCGGATCATAGCTACCGTGCCAGTCCGTGTCCTGACTGTCTGCCCAGCTGCCGTTTTCTGCACCGGTGACTGTGCGACCGCCGGCGACATGTAACTTGCCATCGATCTCAGCTGCCACGGTTTCTGACAGCGTAATCGGTAAAGACGCCCGCTGTTGCCAGCCCTGCTCGGTCAGCTCCATAAGATCTGCCGTATTGGTCCACTTTCCGCCGGCAGATTCGGTGAACCCTCCCACAGCGTAAAGAGCCTCCCCCACTGTGGTAAGTAAAGGATGATGCCGCGGCTCAGGCAAGGCAGCCAGTGATTGCCACTGTTTACCGTCATACAGCCAAACCGCGTCCGACACATACAGATTGCGCGCTTCGCCAGCCGCTAATCCGCCGGCCACCACCAGTTTGTCCTTCCAGAGTGTTGGGTAGATTTCCTGCAATGGCGTGGGCAATGTCGGGCCATCCTGCCAGTTTGCATGAGCCATGTGAGCTGCAAAAAACGCAGCTACCACGAATACGCGACGGATCACCAGGGCAACTCCTCGCCATTAGAGTGGATAAAGCGCCCGGCATTATCCAATGTCAGCTCATCAATACGGGCAGCGAGCCGCTTGGCGGCCGTCATGGCATCAATATCACCATTATTGTTAACCATTTCCGTTTGCACGAAGCCGGGGTGATAAATCCCTACGGCGATGCCCTTGGCACGCAAATCCTTCGCCATTGACACACCTGCCGCATTTAACGCGGCCTTGGACATCCTGTAGCCATAATAACCACCAGACTGATTATCTCCCATCGAGCCCATTCTGCTGCTTATCAGTGCTATACGGGCGTTTTTGGCAAGTGTTGGTAATAATGTCTGCGTAATAAGCAGTGGACCTAGGGCGTTAACTCTGAACTGATGGTCGATCGTGTTGGGGTCCCAGTCGTCGATAGACTCTTTACCCAACACCCCGGCATTATTAATTAACAGATCAACACTGACATCGGACAATGAATGTAACGCGTCGTGTAGGGTTTCAGGACGTGATACATCAACGCCCTTAATCACATGCGCTTTTGATGCATTGAGCTCATCGCTGCTGTTTCGGCAGGTTGCGTAGACGTTTGCGCCCTGCGCAATGTAATGCTGAACAAAGGCCAGGCCGATTCCACGATTACCGCCGGTAATTACCACATTCATAACATACTCCTAACCTTGGCTTTCTGACATTATAGCCAATAGATGTTTGAGATCGTCTGGTGTATCAACACCAACCGGTGGAGGCTCACTGGCTAATGCACAATGGATACAGTCGCCGTACCACAATGCCCGCAACTGCTCCAGCGACTCCAGTTGCTCTAACTGTGAAGGGGCATACCGTACATATTGCCTTATATAGCCTGCCCGATAGGCATACAGTCCAATATGACGCAAATAGTGCTGTGGATCCGCGTCGTTAGGGTGTGCCATCATCCGGTCGCGTTCAAAAGGTATCGGTGAGCGGGAGAAATACAGTGCTTCACTGTTGGCATTTAGCACAACCTTAACGATATTTGGATTGGTTACATCAGCCACCGACTGGATATTTGCGGCCAGTGTTGCCATGGGCGTTGCCGGCTTGTCTGTCAGCGCCTGGGCAACCTGGCGGATATTTTCCGCGGGCACAAAGGGTTCGTCGCCCTGAACATTGACTACAATAACATCATCATCTATTGCCAGATCATCTACCACCTGTGCCACACGCTCGGTACCCGACTGATGATCCGGCGACGTCATACACACTTCTACAAAGCCCGCTGCAACATTGGCGATACGATCATCATCGGTGGCGACAATTACGCGATCGGCACCGGCTTCCCTGGCACGTTCAGTGACATGCTGGATCATGGGCTTACCGTTGATGTCGGCAAGCGGCTTGCCAGGAAACCGGGTGGAGCCAAATCGCGCCGGAATAACTGCGATAAATTGCATGTTTTTTACCTTGTGGCGTCTACGTCATCCAGCGACAATGTGCTGGCTTTGCTTTCAATTAACACGGGGATCCCATCCTTAACAGGATAAGCCAATCTGTCAAACCGGCAGATCAGGCTGTCACCGTTTTCGCCAAGCACCAGCTTGCCCTTGCATACCGGGCAGGCCAATACTTCCAGTAATTTCTTGTCGAAGCTCATGGAGTTGTCCTTTTATTATTTGTACTGGCAATTACCGCGTCTAGGTGTTTATAAAGTGCATCAGGCAAACTGGCTGTTACCGGTAAAAACCAACAGTCGTCGTGCGCCATTGACGTCACTTTCACCGCATCTTTTTCAGTCATCATCACGGTTCCCCGGGGGATATCCTGTGGTGAAAACTGATGATGGTCATTAAAACTTTTACAGGCTTTGAGCGACAGCCCCAGTGATTCTAACTGTCGAAAGAAGCGTTGTGGGTTACCTATGCCAGCCACTGCGGTAACCGGTCCAGCCTGCCAATGAGTTAACGCCACTTCATCCCGCGGATGTTTGACATTCACCGCATTGCCCGGAGTCAGCTGCATATTAACCTGGAGCACATCCACGCCTGCAATACGCACTGGTTCACGGGATGTTGTATTGTGAATAACGGCATCCACATGGTTTAAGCGCCAGCGCCCTTCCCGCAGTGGTCCCATAGGTAACAAATGGCCACTGCCCACGCCGCGTTCATCCATCACTACCACTTCGGCGTCCCGCGCTAAGGCATAATGCTGCAGCCCATCATCACAAATGATGACGTCACACTGCAATTCCCTGACCAGATACTGGGCGCCTCTGCCCCGTTTGGGATCAATCACGACCGGTAAACCGGTACGGGTCGCCATCAATAGCGGCTCATCGCCCACTTCTGTGGCGGGATCGCCAGGCAAAACCTGACGCGGAAAATTGAGGTTACTGCCGCCATAGCCCCGGCTAAGGATCCCCACCTTTCGTCCCTGCTGATGATAATGCATGGCTAAGGCGATAACGGTGGGGGTTTTGCCATTACCGCCAACGCTCAGATTGCCAACCACGATAACTTTGGCATCCACATAAGTGCTTGCCTTAAGCCCCAGACGAAATGCCAACCTTCTTGCTGCCGACATACAGACAAACAAAACACTTAACGGCCATAACAACCAAAACAACAGGTGCCCCTGATACCAGCGTTGCGTCAGTCGTGACATGGCTCACTCTCCGAACTGCAGCGCATGGAGTTGGGCATAATGCCCCTGCTTATCCAGCAGTTCCTGATGACGGCCCATCTCTATGATGCGGCCGGCCTCTACCACGATAATTTTATCAGCATTTTCAATAGTAGACAGTCGATGCGCCACCACCAGGCTGGTACATTCCGCCTGCAGGGTTTCCAGCGCATCCTGTATCAGCTTTTCAGACTCTGTATCCAATGCCGAGGTGGCTTCATCCAGCACTAATATTGGCGCATCGGCAAGAATTGCCCGCGCTATTGCAATGCGCTGGCGCTGACCGCCTGACAACATCAGTCCGTTTTCCCCGATAACAGTATCCAAGCCGTCTGGCAGCTGAGCCAGAAACTCATCGACATGCGCCATGCGCGCGGCTTTTTCAATGGCATCGCGTGAAACAGATTGTCGTGCACCGTAAGCAATATTGTTTGCTATTGAGTCATTGAATAAGGTCACGTGCTGTGAGACAACCGCAAACTGGGCCCGCAATGATTTAAGATCCACCTCATTAAGTGGCGTATCATCCAGCCTCACCTGCCCCTCATCCGGGTGATAAAACCGTGTGAGCAGTGATGAGATGGTTGACTTTCCACTCCCGGAGCGCCCTACCAGCGCGACGGTTTCGCCAGGCTCTGCCACAAAGCTAATGTGATTAAGTGCAGGATGATGTTTACCCGGGTACGTAAAGGTTACGTCGTCAAACTCAATTTTGCCCTTCACACGGTCAAACCGGGTGTCGCCGCTGTCATCTTCATCCTGATTATCCAGAATAGAAAAGACGCTGCTGCACGCTGCCATGCCCTTCTGAAATTCATTGTTTATAGTCGTAAGCTGCTTCAATGGCTTAAGCAACATAACCATGCAAAACACCACATTAATGAATACGCCGGCTGTCAGCTCTTCCAGCATGCCCGGTGTGCTGGCGATAAATAGCACAACCGCCAGGGCCACTGATGCGATAACCTGAATCGACGACACACTCAGGATCTGAGTGACCGCTAATTTCATCGTTTGCTGACGGTTGTGGTTGTTTTTCTTTTTAAACCGGTCACGCTCAATTCGCTGCCCGCCGAACATGATCACTACTTTGTGGCCTTTCACCGCTTGCTCCACCGCCGAGGTCAGATTCCCCATGGCATGCTGGATATTTCGGCTAACATGGCGGAACCGCTTACTGACATAGGACACGATCACGGCAACCACCGGCCCAATGAGTAAAAATATGAGGGACAACTGCCAGGAATAGTAGAACATAACGGCCAACAGACCGACGACCAGCGCCCCTTCCCTGACCAGGGTCAGTAATGCTTTACCTGCTGCGCCGGCGACCTGTTCGGTATCATAGGTGACTTTGCTGATAAGGCTACCGACAGAATGCCTGTCGTGAAACGACACCGGCAAATGAATATATTTATCAAATAACTGCTGACGCATACGCATCACCACCTTTGAGCCAATCCATGTAAGCGTGTAGGTGCCGAGAAAATTAAATATTCCGCGCAGCAAAAATAAGGGTACGATGGCATAGGCGGCCAGTCGTAAATACGCGTGATCATTGTTGCCTAATGACTCATCAATCATGGGCTGTAGCTGGGCAAAGACAAAGGTGTCTACACCTGAATAACCAATCATGCCAATGATGGCGACAATAAAAGGAATTTTATAAGGCCGCAGGTAACGTAGAAAACGCCGCACCTGCCCAGCAGAATAATCGGTTTGCTGCATGTAAAAATCATTTCTCCGGTTTACGCCAGCGGTATTGTACAGGCAGTTGAACAAAATCCCTAATCGCAGCATAGCGTTACTGCATGATGAAATTTCTTCTGACGGCCATCATGTCTTACTCTTTCAGGTTTATATTTTGCGGACTTTTTGGCCGCAAATACCAGCGTTTGCGGATGTCATGGCGCAAGGTGTTTACCGTGACCGGTGCATTTTCCTCTAATGAAAGCCGGATATAGCCGGTTTCACTGGTCGCGAGCATCCGCGCGCCCCTTACACGGTTACGCGTAACCACAGTTTCCGCCGGAAAGCCCCATCGATTTTCGTCACCCTGCGTGAAAATAACGAGCCCGGCACCGACCCGGTCAAGAAATACCTCTGTCGAGGATGTTGCCGAGCCATGATGCGGTGCAATCAGTACCTGTGAGCGAATATCAGCCGTGGTGGCAAGCAGCGCATACTCAGCGGACCGTTCAATGTCTCCGGGAAACAGCACTCGGTGCGTATGGCCTGCAATACTCAGTACGCAGGAGGCATTGTTACCGGTAAAATTGCTGTTGTCCTCAGGCCAGTGAAATAACAGCGACAAGCCCTGCCACTGAATATTTCTTCCTGCATGACAACCATCATGCGGCTGTATCCATGTCGTCGCCTGCTGCTGCTCAGCTAAGAATGCACGTAAGGCGGGTACCCCTCCGGCGTGGTCGTTGTCACCATGACTGATAATGACAAATTCGACCGTCAGCCCATAGTGTTCTATCAGCGGGATCAATGCCTTCTCCACCGTCGGGGCACCACCAGGGCTGGCCGCGCCGGTGTCAATAACGATTGCTTTGTGTCCACGGCTCACCAGTACTGCCGTGCCCTGCCCGGCGTCCATAACATGCACGTACCACAGCCGTGTATTTAAAGGCAGCAGATTTAACAGTGCTGGTAATAACAGCAGTAGCGTCATGCCGTGCCGATAACGAAATGCCGGCAGGCAGTATGTGAGTATTGCCAGCAGTAATGCTGCCGTCGGAGCCGGTCCCAGCGATACGTCAATAGCAGCCGGCAGATACGAATCCAGCATTGCCAACGTTTCGATCATTACACCGACAAGCCTGTCGGCCAGCCACAGCACGTTAGCTGATACAGGAGAAACCACCGCGGCTACCAGTACGGCCAGTAATATCATCGGCAGCAGTATGCTCATCATCGGCACCAGCAACACATTAAGGGGCACAGAAGACAGTGAGATTATTCCAAACCAGCCAATCACTGCCGGCAACAGCAATAGCGTAAGGCTAAGCTGGATCCGCCACATAGCCGCGTACCAGCGTAACTGGTACCAGCGCCAGCGCCAACAGAGAAACCATATCGCCAGCACCGCACCCACACTCAGATGAAACCCGGCGGCCAGTATCGCCATCGGAAAAAGCAAAAGACAGCCTGCCAGCATGATCAGGCCTGTCTGCAAGCCGTTACAGTGCCGCTGGCATACACTCAGTGCTAACGCTATGAGCACCAACAACCAGGCGCGCACAACAGGTAACGCCTGACCGGTAAGCACGACATAGCCCCACATGATGGTGACAATCGCGATGGCGCTGGCAGTATACGTGAATGATGTTCGCACTGCGGCGATACGTCCGATGCATGCCGCCAAGAGACCAACTACGGGCACCAGCGTTGCCGCCACAATGCCTACATGCAGCCCTGAGATACTAAACAGGTGCCCAGTGCCGGTGCGGCGCAGAAGCGACCAGTCTTTTTCCTTTAGCGCAGTTTTATCGCCTAGTACCAGTAAATGCAACCACCGCCCGTACCTCATATTATGTGCACTGATGAGGCTTGACACACGCCGCCGCACTGAGGGCGACGAGCGGATAACACGGTGACGATGGCGAATGGTTCCTGACGCTACGATGCTCTGACTGGCTAAAAATTGCTGATAATTGAATCCGATAGGGTTTGCCACACCGTATGCAGGTTTAATTCGAATTGTTGCAGTCAGGCTATCCTGATGCTGTAAGCAGGGAAGCGGAGTTTGCTCGAAGACCCGAACTAAACGCTGACCACCGGGAGTATTGAAATCAGTTTTGATCGTGTAATGATGGCGTTTACCATGGCACGACGCAGAGATAACCGTACCTGTTACCCTGACGTCCTGCTGAATTTTATTGCGAGGCAGTTGCCATTGATAGTACCAATGTCCTACACTCGCCATCCACAGTGCGCCTAGTACTGCGCCATGAGTGATAACGGCAAGGCGGAACAGCCAATGATTACGCAAGCTGACTCGTCGAAAGGCTATGTATGTAATGAGCAGCGTCAGTGTCACAAATAGCCCGACAAGGGTATAACGTGGCGGAAGTGCTGGCCAATAGTAAGATGACAGCGCAGAAAGGCAAGTGGCCGTTAACCAGGGTGTGGTAAAATTACGCATTCCGTTGCGTACCTTAATTAGTCAATGAACCAGTTTTATGCCTAAAAAGTTTATACGTCGATTCTTACCGGATCATGAGAAAGTAAAGAAGCAGCGTGCGCTACGCATATTTGGCTCGATTCTCCATGAGCCGAATCTTTGGCATCTCAATCGTCGCTCTGCGTCTGGCGGGTTCGCAATCGGATTATTTTTTGCCTTTTGGCCGGTTCCTTTCCAAATGTGGCTGTCAGCAGGTATGGCGATCCCCTTCAGAGCAAACTTGCCCTTATCGGTAGCGACAGTCTGGATAACCAACCCATTTACCATGCCACCGATATTTTATGGCGCCTATAAAGTAGGATCTACTGTACTGGGGACCACGCCTGTGCCTTTTAATTTCAAGTTTAGCTGGGAATGGGTCGTCAACAGTGTTTCCACTATCGGTCCGGCGTTTCTGGTGGGATGCGGAATTTGCTCGGTGGTATTTGCTGCGCTGGGTTACGTCACCTTAAATGGTATCTGGCGATTTCAGGTGAGACGGGCCTGGGAGCGCCGCTGTGAACAGCGGCGCGCCAACAACAAGTAGGTGGCTTACTCGTCGGCCGTATAAAGATTGTGCATTGCCAGCACACGCAACAATTCAGCTTCATCCCAGACTTCGAGACCAAGCTCCTGCGCTTTGGTCAGCTTTGACCCTGCCTTTTCCCCCGCCACCAGAAAGTCGGTGTTGCTTGACACCGAACCAGCCACTTTTGCCCCGAGCTGCTGCAGTAAGCCTTTAGCTTCAGTACGGCTCATTGCCGTCAGACTACCTGTGAGCACACAGGTTTTGCCGCTAAACGGTTGCTCTGTGGCCTGAGGCGGAACCATATCCGGCCAACTAAGCCCTTGCGCCAGCAAAGCGTCGATAACCTCGTTATTGTGCGCCTCGCGGAAAAAATTAACGATGTGCGTGGCTACCACCTCACCGACGTCAGCTACGTCAGTCAGGGCTTCCACCGTCGCGGCGCGTAACGGTTGCAGTGAGCCAAAATGCATTGCCAGGTTTAGTGCCGTCGACTCCCCCACTTCACGGATCCCCAGCGCATAAAGGAATTTCGGCAGGGTTGTCTGCTTGGCCGCATCCAGTGATTTAAGCAGATTACTGGCCGACTTCTCGGCCATGCGCTCCAGGGAAATGAGATCGCTCATCGATAACCTGAAAAAGTCGGCAGGACTATGCACCAAATCAGCATCCACCAACTGCTCTACAAGCTTGTCACCCAGCCCATCAATATCCAGTGCTTTACGCGACGCAAAATGCTTAAGCGCCTGTTTACGCTGAGCAGGGCAAATCAAGCCGCCTGTACACCTTGCAACGGCTTCATCCTCCAGTTTTTCCACGCTCGAATCGCAAATCGGACAGCGGGCAGGAAAGGTAATGGGCCTTACATTTTCGGGCCGTTTCGCCTCAACTACCGAAACGACCTGGGGGATCACATCACCCGCGCGGCGAATAATCACATAGTCGCCAATCTGTACTCCCAGACGAGCGATTTCATCCTGATTATGCAGTGTGGCATTAGACACCGTCACGCCGCCCACGAACACCGGTTCTAGCCGGGCTACAGGCGTGATGGCGCCTGTCCGGCCGACCTGAAACTCCACATCTGTCAGACGTGTGACTTCTTCCTGGGCCGGAAATTTTTGTGCTATGGCCCAGCGCGGTGCGCGGGCAACGAAGCCAAGCTGCTGCTGTGTAGCGATATCATCAACCTTAAACACAACCCCGTCTATGTCGTAAGGCAGTGCATCGCGTTGTTGCATTAGCCGGCCGTAGTATTCAAGACAGCCATCTGCGCCAGTTGCCACGGCCGTTTCCTTGCACAGGGGCAGTCCCCATCGCGCCAGTTGATGCAGGCGTGCATTATGGGATGAAGGCAGTGTAAAGCTATCGGGCTCCACTACGCCCAGCGAGTAAGCATAAAACATCAGCGGGCGTTTGGCCGTAATTCTTGAGTCGAGCTGACGCAGACTCCCCGCAGCCGCATTGCGCGGATTCACAAATACCTTACCGCCCTCTTCCCGCTGGCGTTCGTTTAACGCCTCAAAGCCAGCCTTGGGCATAAATACTTCACCACGCACCTCGACACGCGCAGGCACATTATCGCCGCGCAACTTCAGCGGTATATTGCCGATGGTCCTGACATTTTGCGTAATATTCTCGCCGGTCTGCCCGTCTCCACGGGTTGCACCACGCGTGAGTTTGCCATTTTCATACAGCAGACTCACCGCCAGGCCATCCAGCTTAGGCTCGCAACTGAACGTCAGTGTCCTGGTATCTTTCAGTCTGTCGGCAAGGCGCTTTTCAAAAGCCCGCAGCGATGCCTCGTCAAACGCATTGTCCAGTGACAGCATGGGAACATCATGGGTGACCGACTCGAACGCATCCAGCGGTTTATCACCCACTTTCTGCGTCGGCGAGTCGGCGGTCACAAGTTCAGGGTGTTCGCGTTCCAATTTCTGCAACGCCTGCATGTCGCGATCATATTCAGCATCGGGCACCGTGGGTGCGTCGAGCACGTAATATTGATAATTGTAATCGTTGATTCGCGCACGCAGTTCATCGGCGCGTGCCTGGAGATCCTCTGAGACCACTGACACCCCTCGTTAAATGATTTGAAATGATATATTAGCGGCGTGCGCGGTAAGTGATTTAGCTCGTGACCGGCACGCCTGAAACAGACTCAGCGTGATTAATGGCGTGCAATCATGCGCTGGCGTTCGAACTCACGAATTTTCTCGGTATATTGCTGCAAGCCCTGCTTGGTCAGCACACTTCTGCGACCGTCCAGTAACTGCGCACCAAACTCATCCGCAATTTTGCGTCCGGCGTTGTGCATCATGTTAAATACCTGATGCGGATCGCCCTCAATCGGCAGGATCATGAATAATGACACGCCCTGGGTAGTAAACGTTTCAAGATTATCAATATCAAAATTGCCTGGCTTGAACATATTGGCAAGGCTGAACAGTACCGGTCCTTTACCGTTGGAGTTAACATGGCGGTGAAAGATATCCTGATCACCGAATTTAAATCCCAGGGTAAGAAGCAGCGGCAGCAAGGCAGCGCCGGAAATGGGCTCATCGGCTTTTGCTTTAACGTTGAGTACCAATACTTCCTGCTCGACGGGCTCCGACTGTTTTTGCTGACTGGCCTCCTGCTCATCCACTCCTTGCACATCGGTTGTATTCGCTGGCTCGTCAAAATCGATACGCATTTGATCGTCGCCAAAGTTGGGCTCTTGCCGGCGTTTCTGTGCGGGCTGCTTAGTGCGTTTACGTGACACAAACTTTTTCGCCTGCTCACTGAACCCTGCTCCCTGGGCTGGCTCTTGCGCTTTCGGTTCCGCGCTTGGGGCATCAAGGCTAAAGCTGTCAACCTCGGCTGCCCTGTCACCTGCTTTGTCGTCTGCGGGCGTCTCAGTGTCATCCGAGTCTTTGATCAGAAAACCGGGCGGTTCTGGAAAATCCAGCGGCTCATCGGCACTGCGCACCGGCTTTTGTGTTTGCATATGCGGCTTTGGGTTACTGACTACCGAGCCATAAAGCTTACTTTCTTCGGGAACCGTTGATGTGGCATTCTCACCATCTTCAACATCATCTTCAGCCGGGTCTTCGTTTGCTCGGCCAGCTGCAGCAGAAGCGTGGCTTTCAGACAGCTCAGCGTCATCTGAGAGCTCATCGGTTTCAGCAATATCGCTCTCAGTGTGCGCGTCGGATGCGTCGCGTTTTTGACTGACAACACGGACTTCCCCCAGTCCCAGATCATCGTAGGGTGAGCGCGTTGATTGCCATAGTGCTTCATTTTCTTCATCAGTCTCCACATCGTCACGTGCCCAGGCACGTGGCTCCTGACGCTTAGGCGAGCCAGCCTGATTATTCTTTCTGATTTTCCAGATCCCGTGAGCCAATACAGCAATAATAAAACAGGATCCTGCTATTAATAGTGAGAGACGTAATTCATCTTCCATCTCGATTTCGCCCTTTGTTATGCTTCTGCGAAGGCAATTGCTTCATCAACATCCACAGCAACCATTCGTGATACACCGGGTTCTGCCATCGTTACCCCGGTGAGGTGAGCTGCCATTTCCATCGCTATCTTATTGTGCGTGATATAAATAAATTGTACGGTCTGTGACATTTCCGAGACCAGATTACAAAACCGGCCGACGTTGGCATCATCAAGCGGTGCATCCACTTCGTCCAGCAAGCAGAATGGTGCGGGATTAAGCCGGAAAATAGCAAATACCAATGATAAAGCGGTTAAGGCTTTTTCTCCACCGCTTAACAGATGAATGGTGCTATTTTTCTTACCGGGTGGCCTTGCCATAATCGTCACACCGGTTTCCAGCAAGTCGTTATCGGTAAGGTCCAGGTAGGCTGAGCCGCCGCCGAACACCTTGGGGAACAGGTGTTTTAAGTCGCGGTTTACCTGTTCAAAGGTATCAGAGAAGCGGCTGCGTGTTTCTTTATCAATTTTACGGATAGCCGATTGCAGGGTCTCCAGCGCATCATTAAGATCATGGTGTTGTGCGTCCAGGTGCGCCTTGCGCGTTGACTGGCTTTCAAATTCCTCGACCGCTGCCAGGTTTACCGCACCTAAGCGGTTAATTGCCGCCTGCGCTTTGTCCAGTTCAGCCTGCCAGGCTTCCTCATTGGCGTCATCAGGGAGATTCTCCAGCACGGTTTTTAAATTGCTACCCGCTTCCTGTAAGCTTTCCAGCACGGCACTGGCGCGAACTTTATAACC
>CAZDUT010000064.1:0-14235 GCA_964508695.1 uncultured Alteromonas sp. | reverse complement strand
ATCAATGTGCCACGCATTATAGCGATGTAAGCAGTGCTGACAAGCACTTTTTGTTGCGAGTGACAGGCGCAAGAGGCAACTGTACAAATGCTGTTCAGATTAGGTCGCTATGCAGCAAGGCGCTTGAGTAATTAGCGGTCTGTGGCACACTACGCGTGCCGTAGCTAATCGTGAGAATGTTTGTGAAAAAGTCATCTGCCACCTCTGATGCGTCCGCCGCGCAGGCACCAAAACGGGCTGGTTTCATACGTCGGTTACTTGCCATGGTGTATGACACCCTAGTCGCCATTGCGGTAGGTATGTGCGCCGGTCTGGTGATTATCGTTACACTGGTGGTGCTGTTAAAAAATGGTGTATTGGCTATGAATGGTTTTGAACAGCCGGCCGAGGCCATTCAGGCATCGCGAGCCTACACGTTGCTTATTCAGGTATGGGTAAGTATATGGGTGGTTGGCTTTTTTTTATGGTTCTGGAAGCATGGCGGACAGACATTGGGAATGCGGGCCTGGCGGCTTCGCATTTACAGTACGGTGGATAAGCCGATGACCTGGTCCCGGCTGTTGGTACGGCTGGTATCCGCGCTCGGCGGGCTGGGTACCTTACTGGTACTGTTTGATGTTAAGCACAAGCAGTCTCTGCAGGACAGGGTGGCTCAAACCGAGGTAATTCAGCTTAGCAAAGCGCAAAATGACCATAAGCAATGGTAATGAGACGAGGCGCTGAGGTTTCAGCGCCTGAGTAAGAGTGCGGCGACAGCGGCAAATAACGCACTGGGCAAGATAGCACCTAAAAACGGCGGGAGGTTGTACACCAGGCTCAGTGGGCCAAACACTTCATTGGTAATAAAGAAGCCAAACCCAACCAAGACACCCATGATCACCCGCGCCCCCATTGTGACGCTGCGTAACGGGCCAAAAATAAACGACAGGGCCATTAACAGCATGACGCCAACCGACACCGGCTGCAGGATCTTGCGCCACAGGGCAAGCTCATAGCGGCTGGCATCCTGTGCGTTGTTATTCAGGTAATCGATGTAGTCGAACAGACCACGGATAGACAAGGCTTCGGGTTTTACGGCCACGATACCCAGCTTATCCGGGGTGAGCGTCGAGTCCCAGCGCAACTGAGGCTGGTGCTCGTCGGTAACCTGGGTGTCACTGAAGCGGGTGACATTCACATCATCAAGCCACCACCCTTGTTTATCGAACCGTCCGCTTTGTGCATAGGTGATGCTTTCAAGCGTCAGGTCATCGGCAAAATCAAAAATACTGATATCCCGCAGGCGCTCCCGCGACAACACCTGGCCGATGCTTACGAAGTGCTCACCGTCTTTGGCCCATACCAGCTGCTCAGAAGAAAACAAACTGCCGCCCGTTAACGCTTCGGTGCGAATTTGCTTGGCCTTTGATTCGCTGAAGGGGGTTACCCACTCGCCGACAGCCATGACTAGCATGATCATCAGTACAGCTGCTTTCATGGCCGATGAGATGATATTCCAGCGGCTTAGGCCGGCCGCCTGCATCACAACCAGTTCGCTGTTACTGGCCAGTACACCCATGCCGACCAGTCCGCCGAGTAATGTCGCCATCGGAAAAAACAGTTCGAGTTCGCGGGGCAGGCTGAGCACCACATACATGGCAGCCAGTGCCAGGTCGTAGTCACCCTCGCCAAGCTTGCGCAACTGCTCTACAAACTTAATAAGGGCTGAAAGGCCGATCAGTACCGACAACGTCGCGCCAATGGTGCCAATGAGTGTGCGGGCAATGTAAAAGTCGAGGAGTTTAAACATTATTTTCTGCCCCTTATCCATGCCCGTAAATGAGTACCTGACTTCCGGTCGCGGACGATAAGCATTACGCCTATGATCAGCATCACCAGATGCACCCACCACAAGCCTAACTGGGAAGGCATTTTTCCGTCGTCAAGCAGACGCCGGCTGGCTAATAGCAGAAGGAAGTAGCCCAGATAAAGCAAGATAGCCGGAAACATTTTGCCAAACCGGCCCTGTCTTGGATCCACAGAACTCAGGGGCACCGCAATGAGCACCAAAAAGGGAATGGAGAGGGGAATGGCAAGACGCCACTGAAATTCAGCGTTGGCTTCGCTTGAGTCATCCTCCCACAGCTCCGCCGTCGACATGACACTGACATTGCGGCCTTCCTCTTCGATGGGTTTATCGTTTATCTGAATGCGGTACTCATCAAACTCAACCTTACGATAATCTTTTCGGGCGCGTTGCCCTTCGTACTGAACCCCTTCACGTAACACCAGGTTGCGTGAGCCATCTTCACCGTTATCTATAAAGCCACTTTGTGCATACACTACCCGTACCTGGTTCTCACCGGTGCCGGTTTGGTTTTGCGACAGAAATACGCGCTGTAAGTTATCGTTGTTACTGATGTCATGAACAAAGATAACGGCTTTTTCATTCCCGGTTTGCTGAAACCGTCCGGGGATGAGGGTGGAAAAGCCCGCTTCGTTGCGCGCTTTCTCGCGTAATTGATCTTCGCTGTCGGCGGCCATGGGCGCAAGATAGAGGGTGATGGCCCCGGTAATTACCATGATGAAGACCGAAAGGATTAGCATGACCCGCGTGATATACCATTCGCTGACGCCGCAAGCGCGTAACACCGTCATTTCGCTGTCAACGTACAGTCTGCCGTGGGCAAGCATGATGCCTAGATATGCACTGATGGGCAGCACCAGCGCTGACAATGCAGGTGCGTAAAGGCCGAGAAAGCCGAGTACCAGGCCGGCGGGGATATCACCGTCCGACGCATCGCCGAGCACCCGCACAAAGCGCAATGTGATAAAAATAGCCATCAGGATGAAAAAAATGGCGAATTGCGATTTCAGCGTTTCCTTTGTCAGGTATCGAAAAATCAGCATCGCTGCTCACCCGGAAAATTTGAGATTTTAATGAAAGAAAGCACTTTTTTGAGTAAACTTAATGTTTTTACACGTTTTGCCTGAAATAGTTTTCTGACTTTGCATCGTAAACATAAGGCACACGTACAGTTATGTAAGCAGTAATTGTACATTGCGCGATCAGTGGTCAGCATGCAAGTCTGGCTGCGTATTAAAACATATTGAGTCGCAAAACGTTACGTGAAATTCGCCTTGTCGCGAGTATCCAAAATCGAATTAACAGCGAGGTATCATCGTGGAGTTTAGTGTAAAAAGTGGCAGTCCCGAAAAACAGCGCAGCGCCTGCATCGTAGTTGGGGTGTTTGAGCCACGGCGCTTAACTGCGGTAGCT
This sequence comes from uncultured Alteromonas sp., assembly GCA_964508695.1. Taxonomy (GTDB): domain Bacteria; phylum Pseudomonadota; class Gammaproteobacteria; order Enterobacterales; family Alteromonadaceae; genus Alteromonas. The sequence continues at coordinate 10,976 of CAZDUT010000064.1, read as the reverse complement.
GAGCAATTAGACGAAATTAGCGAAGGCTACATCAGCAACCTGCTTCGTCGCGGCGATCTGGAAGGTAAAGCCGGTCAGATGCTGCTTTTGCATCATGTGCCCAATGTACTGAGCGAGCGTGTGCTGCTGGTGGGGTGTGGTAAAGAGCGAGAGCTGGACGAGCGCCAGTACAAGCAGATTATTGCCAAAACAATCAAAACCCTGAATGAAACCGGCTCAATGGAAGCCGTATGTTTTCTTACCGAGTTGCATGTCAAAGGCCGTGATACCTATTGGAAGGTACGCCAGGCGGTAGAAGCGACCGAAGATTCGTTGTATACCTTCCTGCAGCTTAAAACCAAGAAGGGTGAGCCACGCCGTCCATTACGTAAAATTGTATTTAACGTGCCTACCCGTCGCGAGCTGACAGTGGGTGAGCGTGCAATCGAGCATGGCCTGGCCGTTTCAAAAGGCGCACGCACCACCAAAGATGTGGCAAATATGCCACCCAACATTTGTAACCCAATGTACCTGTGGGAACAGGCACAGAAGCTGGCGAGTGAATACGACACCATTACGGCAGAAAGTGTTGATGAAACACAAATGGCAGAGTTGGGTATGCAGGCGTATCTGGCCGTGAGCCGAGGCTCCCACAACGATGCGATGATGAGCATAATTCATCACCGAGGGGGGCCGTCTGATCAGGCGCCCATTGTGTTTGTAGGTAAAGGCCTGACCTTTGACGCTGGCGGAATTTCAATCAAGCCGGGCGAAGCCATGGATGAAATGAAATACGACATGGGCGGAGCTGCTGGCGTACTCGGGTTAATGCATACGGTAGCAGAACTGAACCTGCCCATTAATGTCATCGGTGTGCTGGCTGGCTGCGAAAATATGCCGGATGGCAATGCGTACCGTCCGGGCGACATTTTAACCACCATGTCAGGGCAGACGGTTGAAGTCCTCAATACCGATGCGGAAGGTCGCCTGGTGTTGTGTGATGCCCTGACCTACGTAGAACGTTTTGAGCCTGAGCTTGTGGTGGATCTTGCCACACTGACCGGCGCATGTATTGTTGCGTTGGGGCATCATGCTTCGGCACTGATGAGTCAACACAACCCGCTGGCCCACGAACTGCTCAACGCGTCGGAGCAAAGTGCCGACCGTGCGTGGCGCCTGCCACTGTGGGACGATTATCAGGATCAACTGGAAAGCCCGTTCGCCGATATGACCAACCTTGGAGGTAAGCCCGCAGGGAGTATCACAGCCGGTTGCTTCCTGTCGCGTTTTACTAAAAAGTATAACTGGGCGCACATTGACATCGCCGGTACGGCGTGGCGCAGCGGCAAGAATAAAGGCGCAACCGGACGTCCGGTGCCCATGCTGACGCAGTTTTTGATGAACCGCGCCGGTATTAAACAAGAGGACTGATAATTAATGCCAAACGTGGTGTTTTATCAGCTGACAGAGCAGGAAAAAAGCCCGTCGGCAAGAGCTGCAAGCCTTATCGCAGAAGCCTATACCAATAAACAGAAGGTAGGGGTGTTATGTGACAGTCAGGCTCAGGCAGAGGAAGTCGACGAGCTGCTGTGGCAATTGCCGGCCAGCCGGTTTGTGCCTCACAATATGCATGGTGAGGGACCGCCCACTGGCACGCCGGTAGAAATTTACTGGCAGGCCAGTCAGGTGGGTCGCAGACCTGTGGTGGTTAATTTAAGTCAGGAACTGGTGATGTCGCCACAGCATCATCAGCAGATTATCGATTTCGTACCCGTCGAAGATGACGCTAAACAACAGGCACGGGTGCGCTATAAAAAGTATCAGCAGGCCGGCTGCGCAATGCAGTTCAAATCGGCGTAATTTTGAGAGTGACAATGGATAAAACCTTTGAACCGCAATCCATAGAACAACAATGTTATGAAAAATGGGAAAAGGAAGGCTTGTTCAAGCCTTCCGGCAGCGGCGATCCTTACTGTATTTTACTACCGCCACCGAATGTGACCGGTAGCCTTCATATGGGGCATGGCTTTCAGCAAACCATTATGGACGCGCTGACCCGTTACCATCGGATGAAAGGTGACAATACCTTATGGCAGGTAGGTACCGATCACGCGGGTATTGCCACGCAAATGGTGGTCGAGCGTAAACTGAATGCCGAAGGCAAAACCCGCCACGATTTAGGCCGTGACGAATTCATTAAGAAAGTCTGGGAATGGAAGGGCGAAAGCGGCGGTACCATTACCCGTCAGATGCGCCGTCTGGGTACCTCGCCGGACTGGTCCCGTGAAGTATTCACCATGGACGACAACCTGTCCAAAGCCGTTACTGAAGTGTTTGTAAAACTGCATGAGGAAGGCCTGATTTACCGTGGCAAGCGCCTGGTAAACTGGGATCCTGTGCTGCACACTGCGGTGTCAGACTTAGAAGTGCTGAACGAGGAAGAAGACGGCCACATGTGGCACATGCGTTACCCGCTGGCCGACGGCAGTGGCGAGCTCGTTGTGGCCACCACCCGTCCGGAGACGATGCTGGGCGACACGGCTGTTGCAGTTCATCCGGAAGATGAGCGCTACATGAAGTTGGTCGGCAAGCAGATCAAGCTGCCCATCACCGGCAGGCTTATTCCTGTTATTGCCGATGATTATGTCGACCCTGAGTTTGGCACTGGCTGCGTGAAAATCACACCGGCCCATGACTTTAATGATTATGACATGGGCAAACGCCACAACCTGCCCATGGTGAATGTGCTGACGGCGGACGCCAAAATTAATGATGAGGCACCAGAGGCATATCGCGGGATGGATCGCTTCGAGGCGCGCAAGCAAATTGTTGCCGATCTGGACGCGCAGGGGCTGCTAGTTAAAGTAGACAAGCACAAGCTTAAAGTGCCACGCGGTGACCGCACCAACGCCGTTATCGAGCCTTACCTGACCGATCAGTGGTATGTCGCCGTGGAATCACTGGCCAAGCCAGCCATCGAAGCGGTAGAGAAGGGCGATATCCGTTTTATTCCGGAAAACTGGAACAAAACGTATTACCAGTGGATGAACAATATCCAGGACTGGTGTATTTCCCGACAGCTGTGGTGGGGACACCGCATTCCGGCATGGTATGACGATGCCGGCAATGTTTATGTGGCTCGCACCGAGCAGGAAGTTCGCGAACGCTATAAGCTGGATGAAAATGTCGAGCTTACGCAAGATGACGATGTGCTGGATACCTGGTTCTCTTCCGCGTTATGGCCTTTTGCCACGATGGGCTGGCCGGAAGAAACCCCGGAGCTCGATACCTTTGTGCCATCGTCTGTTCTGGTCACGGGCTTTGATATCATTTTCTTCTGGGTTGCCCGAATGATCATGATGACCAAGAAGTTCACCGGTCAAATCCCGTTTAAGGATATCTATATCACCGGGCTTATTCGCGATGAAAACGGCGATAAGATGTCAAAGTCCAAAGGTAACGTGCTGGACCCTATCGACTTGATCGACGGCATTGATGCCGATGCCCTGGTTGAGAAGCGCACCTCCGGTATGATGCAGCCGCAACTGGCTGAGAAAATTGCCAAGCGGACGCGTAAGGAGTATCCCGATGGCATCCAGGCGTACGGTACCGATGCACTGCGCTTCACCTTTGTATCAATGGCGTCGACCAGTCGCGATATCAATTTTGATATGGGGCGGGTAGAAGGCTACCGTAACTTCTGCAACAAAATCTGGAACGCATCACGCTTTGTCCTGATGAACTGTGAAGCGCAGGACACCGGTCGTGATGGCGGTGAAATGCAGTTAAGTCTGGCTGATCGCTGGATATGGGCGAAGTTTCAGCAAACCCTGCAAGAGTTTGAACAGGCAATCGCCGACTACCGTTTTGATATTGCCGCGCAAGCGGTGTACGAGTTCACCTGGAATCAGTTCTGTGACTGGTACCTGGAACTGACCAAGCCGGTACTCAATAACGACGCCAGCAGTGAGGCTGAAAAACGCGGCACGCGGCATCCTCTGATCAACGTGCTAGAGCATCTGCTGCGTTTGCTGCATCCGTTTATGCCGTTTATTACCGATACGATATGGCAGCGCGTGGTAAAAGTCAGTGCAGTGAAGGTGGCTGATGACACTAGTATCATGACCCAGCCGTTCCCTGAGCAAGACGATGCCGAGCGTAATGATCAGGTGCTGGCTGACATTGAGTGGGTGAAGAAATTCATTGTGGGCATCCGGAATATTCGTGGTGAAATGGATATCTCACCGAATAAACCATTAAATGCCTTGCTTAAACATGTGTCAGAGGAAGATAAACGTCGGTTAGATGACGCCGATATGTTCCTCGACAAGCTGGCAAAACTGGAGTCGGTGAAAATCGTTGGCGCCGGTGAAGAAACGCCGGCCAGTGCTACGGCTTTGGTGGGCGACATGGAAATCCTCATTCCGATGGCAGGCCTTATCGATAAAGACGCCGAGCTGGCGCGCTTAAATAAAGCCATGGAAAAAGTTGAGAAAGATGTGGCTCGCACCAAAGGTAAGCTGGGCAATGAAAAATTTGTCAGCAATGCGCCGGAAGCGGTTATCGAAAAAGAGCGCAATAAACTGGAAGAAGCGGAAAAGCAACTGGACAAACTGCGTACGCAGCACCAGACCATCGCTGATCTGTAACGATCCGGTTAAGTCGTCGCTCTAATAAAAGCCCCCGGTTCGGAGATTACCGCTGAACCGGGGGCTTTTTGTATCTGGTGCGTGCAGGGGGGCAACTAATCCAGCGGCTTATCGCTGGCTTCACTTGCCAGGTGGCGGGCCAGCGCGGCACGCAGCGCAGAACGTTTGACCGGTTTGGTCAAATAATCATTCATACCTGCAGATTCGGCCTGGTGCGCATCCTCTTTCATGGCATTGGCAGACAGGCCTATGATGGGCAGGTCGGTAAACCCTTTGTGGCGCAGCGCCATGGTGGCCTCAAAACCATCCATGATTGGCATTTGTACGTCCATCAGTACCACGTCGTAGTAAGGCGCGTTCTCGATGCGCGTAATGGCCTGCTTACCGTCTTCCGCTACATCGAAAGTCATTCCTAAACTATTGAGCAGTTCACCGGTGACGACCTGGTTAATATTATTGTCTTCCACAAGGAGTACATGCCCTTCCAGTGCCGGGTTATCCATGGCGTCGTAACTCAGTGATGCAGGCGCTGTCTGATTGCCCGCCAACTCGCTGATAAAGCGCTCAAACTGCATTGGCGTAAACGGGTGCATCAGCAGCGGCCCCGACCATTTTGCCAGGTAGCGGTCGGTGTTTGAGCCACCCAGCGTACGCAGGATCAGCCCCACGGAACAGCCTTTCTGACGGAATTGTTTGAGCTGTGGCAACCGATTGCGATATTCATTGATATCGCGAATATCCACCAACAAGCAATCCGGCGGTGTAAAGTGGCTATCTAACGCCCCGGTAGAAATAAGCCGGTCTGATAAACCGGTTTTGTCACAATAAGCCTCTGCAAGCAGCGGCTCATCGGTCACGTACTGGCTGGATGGTGGTAATGCAGACAACTCAGACAGGATCCCGGTTTGATTCTGAAACACACGCAGCGGCAACGTCACGGTAAAGCAACTGCCCTTACCTGGAGATGATTCCACCTCAAGTTTACCGTTCATCAGTTCAGTAAGCTGTTTCACAATGGCCAGCCCCAGGCCCGTGCCCCCGTATTTGCGGTTGGTCGACCCGTCTGCCTGGGTAAACGGCTGAAAAATGCGATTTAGCTGAGCGTCGGACATGCCGATGCCGCTATCCCGTGTCTCCAGCTTCAATTGCAGCAAATTCCCTTTGTCATTAAGGGTGCCACTAAACTGAATATCAACGCTGCCCTGATCAGTGAATTTCACTGCATTTACCCCGATATTCATGATGATTTGCGCAATACGCAGAGGATCGCCAATCACCTGCGGTGGCAGATCAGGCGCGACGGTCAGCGTGACATTGAGGTTTTTCTCGCGGGCGCGAAGCGCGATCACCGCAATCAGGTTGTCAAACAGCGAGTGCAGCGAAAAGCTGACTTCTTCGATATTCAGTTTACCGGCTTCTATTTTTGAGAAGTCGAGAATATCGTTAATGACACTCATCAGGATCTGGCTGGAGTAGGCCGCCTTTTCCAGGTAGCTGCGCATGGTTTCTGACATGTCCTGTTGCTGTGCCAGATCGATCAATCCCACGATACCGTTAAGCGGCGTGCGAATTTCATGGCTCATATTGGCCAGAAAAATACTCTTTGACGCTGTCGCCTGCTCAGCGCGACGCTTTGACTCTGAGAGCGCTTTGTTGAGCTCTTCAAGCTGGCTGTTCATCGCAGTAGTGTCTTGCAGTAAGGCTTCGGTCTGGCGGTTTTTGTCACGAAACACGCGCGCGGCCCGCGCCAGTTTACCAATTTCGTCACGTCGTCTGCTGCCAGGAATCGTCCCGCTATCCTCACCATTGGTAAGGCGTATAAACACGTCGGTAATCGAACGAATGGGACCCAGGATCCGCAGTGCGGTGAAAAGCGCGGTCAGAATGGCCAGAACAATTGCAATGAGTGAAAATAGTTCGCCACCTTGTCGGGTGCTGTCGGCATTTTGCTGAGTTTGCTGTTTAATGCGCTCAGTGCGCGCGGTTACCTGTTTAGTCAGTTCGCCACTCAGGTACAGAAATTCGTTGGCAGACCCGGCCATAACCACATTCACCAGAAACAAATTACCCTGCGTAATTTGGGTGAGCTGCAAGAAGTGATCTTCTGCACTGCGCAGCAGTGGCATTAAGTCTTCCTTCAACGCCGGGTACGCCGCTAATGTATCACGGGTGCGGTTCATGGCTTGCCGGAAGTCTGCCAGTAGCGACAGGTCTGGACTGGTGAGGTATTTAAGTACGGCGTTTTCGGCAACCAGCGCATCCTGTTTGAGGGCTGCAACCGTTTCGGCGGGCAATGCAGTGCGCTCTTCAGCCTGATCAAGATAGTGTTGAATGGCAATAATGTCGGTCAGCGAGCCCCGATCAACCAGCTCATCGCGTATCGAGCGCGCCCTTACCACATCCCGAAAGTTATTCTGGTACGCCTCCAGATGCCCGCGCATACGCTTTACGACATCTTCGTCAGCCAGGTCGGTGTTCTGGGTAATATTGGTGTCTTCAAGCAGATTGAGTTTCTCGTCAATTTCAAGCATCAGCCGCTCGAAACGGCGCACCGCCGACTCACTGGCGTTCTCTTTAAATATCAGTACATTGCGCTGCAAATCCAGGACTTCTCTTTCCAGCTCTTTCACCCGGGCAACCTCGACGACTGCACGTCCGGTTTTATCCAGCCCGTCAATCAGTAAGGTCTGGCTTTCGCGGGCTATGTACCCTTGGAGCAGCAGCAGCATCACCAGCGCAACTAACACCAGTACTAATTGCGTGCGGATCGATCTCAGCATAGGTAAGCGTCCTTAATCAGATTGTCAGGAGGTAATAAATTCATACCACTTCTGCAAGCTGTATTCGTAGGTGGGCATTACGGTGTTCCACACTGCAACGTTACTGAACCGATCTTCGTAACTGCCACCGGAGCGTTGCTCGCCCTGATGCACTGAAACCTTGCCGTCGGTGCCTTTGAGCGGCTCTTTAGCCGGTTTGCCCTGATACCAGTAATCCCATTCTGCATCGGTGAGATACTTGGCGGATCGCTGAGGATTAGAGATGTAGTATCCCTGTCTGGCAATGAACGCGCCCGGCCAGCCGGACAACCACCAGTTCATGTACTCGTAGGCTGCATCTTTTGTCCGCCCCTGCGTCATTGACGATAAGCACATGACACCATGCCAGCCACGGTAGCCCTCCTTAGGCGCCGCGAAGCGTACCGGAATATCCTGACCGTTCAACGCTGATACGGCAGGCGAGAACATGCTTTCAATGACTACGCGACGGGACTTCATGAATTGCACCGACTCGGGGACGGAGGTCCAGAAACCGTTAAAGTGATTAAGCTGCGACAGCTCGATCAATACTGAAAACAGGTTATCCAGCTCATCGCGGGTCATGGCGCCAATATCTTCAAAGCTGATAAAGCCCTTGGCCTGGGCGGCTAAGGCAATATCGAAAAGGCCAATGGTAGGATCGTTCACAATCGCGACGCCACCGCTCACGCGGCTGTCTAACAGCCATCCCCAGCTTTCGCTTTCCTGACGCATGGAGTCAGGTAGGCGACTGGTGTCATAACCAAAAGAGTCAACATTGTGAACATAAGGAAGAAAGCTTATTTCGTCGCGGGTAGTTGCACCTAAGCTACCGTCGGGCTGGACATTGAGTATACGGTGGGGCGCGTCGCCTGCGCCAAGTTTCGCATCTGGTGTCACTTTGCCGGTCTTGGTCAGGCTGTTGATTTCGTCCCAGTAGGTGATCCGCTTTTTGTCGATCGGCTGTATGGCGTTTGCGCGCCACAGCACATCAATACTGTTTGACCATTGCTCGTACAAATCAAAACCGGCCGGGTTCATCGAGGCTTTCTGCAGGACGGCGGCGCTGCCCCCGGGCTCAAAACGAATATCAATGCCTAAATCGTCCATTGCCCGCTGGCGTATTGCTTCTTGCAGCGTAACGTGGGTGCCCATAACCCGAATCACCGGTTTCGCCTGACCGATGGCAAAGGGGGCGACACCAGCGGCAACGGTAAAGGCGGCCGTACCTTTTAAAAATGACCGTCGTGCGCCTGTTGCCTGAACCGCCTTTCCACTATGCCAAACCATTTACATTACCTTGCGATCAGTAAGAAGAGGAGTAAGTTTGGCACCATTCACTATGCATTCCAAATGAAATGCGCTAAGCACTTCATTTTACACTGCTTTAACGCTTATGTTTGATTCGCCACCATAGCAGGGGGAGGGCAAGTGCCAGCAGACCAGCCAGGGCCGACAGTGACATACTGCCACCGTGTTTTTCGACAATCACGACGGAGTCCTGGTAAGGCTGATCATGGTTTTTGCTCTCCATACTTAAATAGGCGAGGTCAGCATCGTCATAATCATCGCTATAGGCCAGGAGCTCATGAGTGTCGGCGTCATACAGTTCCAACAGGATGTTGTATTCGCGGGGAGGAAATCCGCTCACCAGTTCACTGTCAATGGTCAGCGCATCCTCGCTGTCATTGCCGTACAAGGTAAATATTGAGGTTGTATAGATAGAGCTATAAGCATCATTTCGACCGATAAACACAACGGCATACACCGACGCCGCGTTATAGATGGTATCGGCATCAAAAGTAATACTGAGAGATGAGTAATAGCCGTCAGCATCACGGTCTCGTTGCAGCGATACCCAGCTGTCATAGATCCAGTAGTCACTGTTGGTGTAAGCAGAATACTGATCGTAGTGACGCTGGGCACGCACGGGCGGGGGGTTGGAATCCAGTGCGGCGCCGGTAGTTAACGGTGCATCGAATTGACTGGCCGATGACGTAATCGCCGTGGTTTCATTGTTGTCAGTGGCACTGGCGCTCGCCGGCAACACCACGATGAGTGACAGTATCAGAGTTAAAAAAGTAGTGAGGCGCATAGTGCATTACTTTATTCGCTGTCAGAGTACAGAGATAAAGATATAAAGGAATGTATGAACAAAAACTGAAGTAAACCTGAAGCGGGAAGCTGGACCCCTGCGGACAAGGGCCCGGAAGGTGTGTTTCAGTGTTCGGTATTTTCTTCGTCACGGGGCATAAAGTAGGTGCCCCAGCCATCGTAAAACACACCAGATTTGTCGGCGATTTTCAGGAGTGTGTCGGTATCCTTATCCAGCACCTCACGCTCAAGACGACGGGTAACCGTGGCGTCAAAACAAAATACCATGCCGCCATCATCAAGTTCTAACTCTTCAGCATCGGTGACTTCGAAACCGGCTTTAAAAGCATCGACCGCTGCTTTTTCCAGTTTGTCAAAATCACTGCTGGCAAGGTGATGCTCAATGGAATAATCAGCATCAGGCTGACTGCCATCATCAAGCAGGGCTTCTATTGTTTCCTGATTAAATTCGTACCACTCTTCGCGCTCATCAAACTGACTCATGCCCGCTGTTCCCGTTAGTAAAAAACGCGCCCAAGTTTACCTGCTTTTTTCCTTTTCAGCGAGCTCAGCATCAAGCTGTTGGATATGCGTGTGCATGCGTTCATGGCAAATCAACATCCACTCTTTGATGGAATGCTCGTCGGTCAGCGGAATAGGCGGAAGCAAATCAATCAACACTTCACCATTATTCCAACGGTTCCATTTTACTTTTTTATGCAGATTACTCACAGCAACAATGACGATAGGCTCACCGGTGGCTTTGGCCAGCCTGAACGCCCCCTGCTTGAAAGGCAGCAAGCCTCTTCCGTAACTACGCGTACCTTCAGGGAAGAACCACACGGAGGTGCGCTTGCGTTTCACTTTTTTGGCCGCCGCCGTCAGTGTGTCGCGCGCTTTACCGGAATTTTTGCGGTCAATCATTATGTTGCCTGACAGCCAATAAATTTGCCCGAAAACAGGGATCCATTTCAGACTTTTCTTGCCGATGGTCACAACCCCCGGCATCGCCGCTTTGGCGACGGTAAGAATATCAAAACTGTTCTGATGATTGGCAATATACACATAGGGCTGGTTCAGTGTGACAGCGGGATCTCGCCTCACCGTTACCTTAAGCCCAAATATGGGGGCCATCCAGGCATAAGCGCGACCCGCCATGCTAACGTTATTTCGATGAAAGGGGCGCGCGATACAAACGCCAAGAACAATCAGATTAATCACCAGAAAAGCAGGTAGCAGGGCGACAACACGTAAAAAAGCTAACAAAATCACATCCCTCTTGCAGTTGTGCGGCGAAGTATAAGGGAAAGCGCGCTGGGATCATCTCCGATGAGTGGAAAATGCCTCCCCCCGTCGTAAACGCAATTCGCTATAGACACCGCATAATGATATAAACGCACCTTCTACAGAATACTTTTTTATTGTTGATTTGTTGGAAACGTGCATCCAAACCTTT
>CAZDUT010000063.1:0-14269 GCA_964508695.1 uncultured Alteromonas sp. | reverse complement strand
GCTGTGGGTGCGTATTAAACGGATTTCGTGCTGCCAAGTCAACTCTTTTTCCAGGATTTTTTATCAAGTGAACAGTCTTTGTTCAATCCTGGCACATTTTATTGCTTCGGCGGCACATATCCTTCAATGGTCGGCTGCTTGCCTTCAAACAAAAACCCTTCCATTTGCTCTTCCAGAAACTTTCTGGATTCTGGCTCCATCATGTTTAGCTTGTGCTCGTTAATCAGCATCGTTTGCTTTTTCTGCCACTCTGCCCAGGCTTCTTTCGAGATATTGTCGAAAATACGTTTGCCCAGTTCACCCGGATACAGCTGGAAATCCAGACCTTCAGCGTCTTTTTTCAGGTGCTGACAATAAACGGTTCTGCTCATTTTTGCTCCTTATTGTGTCATGGCCATCTTACAAAAGATGCCGGACTTGTTGGATAATTTTTTTCGTTGGCGCGGCCATGCCAACTTCAATGTCGTCATCAAGGCTGAACCAGCCTGCGCCCGATTCGCTGATACGCGTTTGCGGCGCCTCTGCCAATATCGCCAGTTGTGGCTGGATATCCAGATGGAAGTGGCTGAACGTGTGCCTGAAGGCGGGCAGTGCCTGCCATTGTACATCATGGATATGACGCTGGTTTAGCAGCATTGCTGCCTCGCTGTCGTTGGTTGCTTCCACAAAACCGTACAACCCGCCCCATAACCCGCTTGCCGGACGCTGCTCCATGTACACAGCGCGCTGAAACACGGGAATAACCAGATTTACACTTCGTACAGGCAGCGCTTTTTTAGGCTTCTTGCCCGGATAATCCTGTTGCTGTCCTTGCGCATATGCCACGCAATCGGCCTGTACCGGACAATGATCGCAGTCAGGCTTGCTGCGGGTACAGATCATTGCTCCCAAATCCATCATTGCCTGAGTATAGGCTGCGCAGCGTGTCTCAGGTGTCCGGGCCTCAGCCACCTCCCAAAGGGCATTCTCTACCGGCTTCTTACCGGGCCAGCCACTGATGGCCTGATGGCGGGCAAGTACCCGTTTAACATTGCCATCCAATATGGCGTGCCGCTCACCTCGTGACAACGACAATATAGCCCCTGCCGTAGAACGACCGATACCCGGCAGTGCCACCACTTCCTCGTGAGATGGCGGGAATTCGCCGCCATGTCGTTCAACAAGCTGCTGGGCTGCCTTGTGCAAATTGCGGGCACGGGCGTAGTAACCGAGCCCGGTCCAGTGATGCAGCACATCGTCCTGACTGGCAGTGGCCAGTGCTTCCACATTGGGGTAAGACGCCATAAACCGCTCGAAATAAGGTATCACCGTCGTAACCTGGGTTTGTTGCAGCATGATTTCAGACACCCATACCTTGTAAGGTGTCACCTGTTGCTGCCAGGGCATATGCTTACGACCATGTTGGTCATACCAATCAAGCACCCGCGCGGCAAAACTTTTCGCCATTAAAACTCACCTGTGACCTAACCACTTCTGCGCTATGGTATCATGCCAGCCATCAATTCAATGACTGATTAACGAGGCTGTCTGTGAGTGTAACAACGCCGGTTTTGTTTTTGCCGGGTACGCTATGTGACGAACGGGTATGGCTGCCGGTATGGCGAAAACTCAATCTTGCCCAGCGCCGCTATGTGCCGCTTCAGTGGGCTACCACGTTGGACGATATGCTGGCGTTGACTGGTGATCGGGTGTTACCCAAGGAGAAAGTCCACCTGGTGGGATACTCCATGGGCGGTTATGTGGCCGCATTGTATGCCCTTGCGAACCCCGACCGCGTCGCATCGCTGACACTGGTAGGCTACGACCCCGGCGGCTTATCCGACAAGGAAATTGCCAGGCGCAAGCAGCTTGTCACCGCATTGAATAAGGGACAGTTCAACCCGTCTGCGCCTGCGTTTATTTCACGCTTTGTGCACCCTGATCACGAAAAGTCCGACGTGGTTGCCGGCACCGTAGTAGAGATGGCCAGAGATCTGGGTAAAACCACCCTGCTTGCCCATACCACTGCCACAACGCCGCGGAAAAACCTGACTGCTGCACTTAAACAGGCGCCATTTACCCTCAACATCCTGGGGGCCGCCAACGATGCTGTGGCACCTCAAGCTGATTTAGAGGCCGCAGCAAGGCGACTGAACCCGGCCAATCTTGAATTTCTCGGCGATACGGCGCATATGATGCTGCTTGAACAGCCAAAGGCTGTCGCGGACCTGATCCAACGATGGCTTGAAAAAGACACAGGTTGACCAGCATATTAAATTTTATGCAAATCGTTGCATATAAGCGTGGAGACTGGATAATGCCGCTCCAGCCAAAACAGTGCGTATGAGGGGAGCCATGGGGCAATATAAGAATCAGGCTGAAGCCGAAGCAGCCGGTGTATATATCAGTAAGGTAAAAAGCTACGTTAAGCGTGAAGGTCGGCTGACCAACGCCCAGGCGCGCGCCCTAGAAGAATTTTGGCCGACCATGGGCATTGATTTCGCAGACGCGCCGCTGGATCTCGACGCCGAGTTTGGCCGCCGCGCCCCGGTTGTGCTGGAAATTGGTTTTGGTATGGGCAAGTCGCTGGTTGAAATGGCCGCGGCCGCCCCTGACAAAGACTTTATCGGTATTGAGGTACATCGCCCGGGAGTAGGCGCGTGTCTGGCGGAAGCCGGTGAGTTAGGACTTACCAACCTTCGGGTAATGGAGCATGATGCGGTAGAAGTTTTCGAAAAAATGTTACCCGATGCTTGCCTGTCACGCCTGCAACTGTATTTCCCCGACCCCTGGCACAAAAAACGTCATCACAAACGCCGTATTGTGCAACCTGAGTTTGTCGAGCGCGTGCGAAACAAGCTGGCCGTTGGTGGTCACTTCCATATGGCAACGGACTGGGAAAACTATGCCGAGCATATGGCAGAAGTGATGAATGCCGCTGACGGCTATCGCAACACCGCCAGTGAAGGCAATTACGTCCCACGACCCGACTATCGTCCCATTACCAAGTTTGAAACCCGCGGGCAAAAGCTCGGACATGGAGTGTGGGACCTTATTTACGAGCGCGTTAAATAATGCTTAGCCCACAAAGTCAATTACTGGAACGCAACCTGTCGATTTTTGATGACGGCGACTGGGTATTTATAAACCCTTCGGACGCCTACTTCACTGATGGGTTAAAGCATCGTGAACTAACCGTATTACACCAGTTCTTCGATATTTTCAGTGAGAGTGTTCGCGTGGTACCGTCGTTTACCCTGGATTCCCGGGATGTCGAGTCCGGCGGCCTGCGTTGCACGCAAAAAGTCGGCAAGCATCAGCATGTCTTCGCTCCCTTTGAAACAACGCATAACACGGCCACAGACGTGCTGGTATTTTTACCCAAGGCCAAAGCGCACTTTTCCATGAATCTTCGCATGGCAGCGGGCATGGTAAAGCCGGGTGGCCGTATTCACGTTGTGGGCGAGAACAAGGGCGGCATAAAAAGCGCAGCGAAAATTATGCAGCAATACGGCGCCACCCAAAAAATTGATTCCGCACGCCATTGCAGTCTTATTTCGACACAGGTAGACAGTGACCACCCCGCCTTTGAGCCTTCGGCCTGGCTGGAGCATCACACCTTTGAAGTCGATAACATCGAATGGGACGTAGTGACCATGCCTGGCGTGTTCAGTCACGGTGAACTGGATCCTGGCAGTCGCTTATTGCTCGAAAAGCATTACAGCAGTATGCGCGGCAGCGTCCTCGATTTCGCCTGCGGCGCCGGGGTGATTGGCAGTTACCTGATGAAACGCTATCCGCACCTGGCCTTTGAGATGCTGGATGTCAGCGCACTGGCCCTGTATTGCAGCGCACTGACCCTGGCGGACAATGATCAGACTGCGCAACTTATTGCGGCCAATGGCCTGTATGGGGTCGACACCCGCGTTGACCATGTGATTACCAACCCGCCTTTTCACAGTGGCATCAAAACCGATTACACCATTACCAAGCGGTTCATTGTGGATGCCAAGCGCATACTAAACAGCGGCGGACGATTACAAATGGTTGCCAACCGCTTTTTACCGTATCCGGGACTCCTGTCGGAGCATTTCCCGTTAGTTCATACCGTCGCGCAAACCTCGCAGTTTTCAGTTTATACTGCCAAGTAGCCGTGGCGGCAGCGCCGATGGCTGTGCTACGTTAAAGACTGGGTTGCACAACCAGATTGATTGTTATGAGGATCTCAGCGTGAATATTGTGTTTGCCATCTCGGAAGTAGAAGAACTGGTTAAAACCGGTGGCCTGGCAGATGTGGGAAAAGCACTGCCATTAGCATTAAAACACATGGGTCATGACCTGACTATTGTGATGCCCTGCTACCGGGAGATAAAAGCCGGGTTTGAGCTGACCGAAGCGGCAACAAAGCAGACCTTGTTTACCGAAGGCCAGGTTTACCACTTCGATGTCCAGCAATTAACCTGGCATGGCATCACCGTTTACCTCATTGACTACCCTGATTATTTCGACCGCGATGGCCTGTACTCTACCGCCTACAATGCCTTTGAGGATAACGGTGAACGTTTCAGTTTTTTCAGCGGCGCCGTACTACAAACGCTTCAGTCTTTGTCGCTGACACCCGATGTTATTCATTGCCACGACTGGCACACAGCCATGCTGCCATTCTTGCTTCGGCATGACCGTAGCGGGCACTTTGCCAATACCCGTACTGTTTTTACTATCCACAATGCAGCCTTTCAGGGCGTTAACCGTCTGGATGGTATCCCTTTTTTGCGTCATCACCCTGCCATTCTCTCTCTGGTACATGGTGGCTATGTGAACATGCTGCAAAGCGGCATTACCTATGCCGACAAGGTCACAACAGTGAGTCCGAATTACGCGCAGGAGCTGTTAACCGACCTGGGCAGTCATGGCCTGCACGAACGTCTGGTGACGCGTCAGCATGATTTGCAGGGGATTCTGAACGGCTGTGACTACAGCCAGTGGAATCCCGCCACCGACAAGTATCTGCCGGCAAACTATGACGCCGGGGATCTGCAAAATAAACAACACTGCAAGTCACACCTTCAGCGTAACTGTGGACTCAAAGACGATCCGTCAGTGCCGCTTATTGGTATGGTGTGCCGGCTCACCGAGCAGAAAGGGTTTAGCTATCTTATTCCCATCCTTGATGACTTGATGCAGCACAACATTCAAATGGTGATTGTCGGTACCGGCGACCCCAAAGTCTGCATGGATCTTGGCGAATATGCCCAGAACCATCCTGACCAGTTTGCTTTTATCAACGGCTTCAGTACCGAACATGCACACTGGGTAGAAGCCGGCGCCGACTTTTTCCTGATGCCATCCCAGTTTGAACCCTGTGGCCTCAATCAAATGTACAGCCTGGCGTATGGTACGGTGCCAATTGTGCGTGCGGTAGGCGGTCTGAAAGATACTGTGATTGATTACCGCGAAAAAGACCATGCCACCGGGTTTGTGTTTGATGCCCCCACCTCCGAGGCGCTGCTCACCTGCATTCGCCGTGCGTTGCTGTTTTACCACGAACACCCCGAACTTTATCGCGACATGCAATTGCGCGGCATGCACACACGCTTTACCTGGGATGACGCAGCCAGACACTATGAGGCGCTTTACGCATCAATGGCTGAATAAAAAATCGTGCGGCGCTGGCTGTGCTTTCTTTTTAAGCAAAGATAAGCCACTATTGGTGGCAGCGCGCACAATAAACGAATAATTTCACTAATAATAATGACGGATTCGGCAGTAAGACTCTCAATTCGGAGCTTATTTCTATGGGTGGTTATGGCAATTGCTACGATTACTCTGGTAATAGCGTCGAGCCTGTCTATCTACACGCAAATCAAAACGTACCGTGAGGAGCTGGAAAGCAACGTCCAGATGCTGGCGAAACTTATCGCCTCGAATGCAGACTCCTATTTGACCAGCCCCGATCAAAGTTCCGCAGCGGCCCGGCTGAGCAGCCTGAGTGCAGCAGAGATGGTGCTCAACGTGCATATTTACCGAACGCTCGATCCTGTTAGCCGCTCCCCGTTGTCATTGGAGCGCTTCGCCGACTACAAGCGCAAAGGACAAATGTCCCTGCCCAGCCAGGCCGGTCAGCTGCTGGCACTGGCACAGGCACCTCGTATTTCAGCCGACGGCGACTATATGGAAATTGCCACGCGCATTGAATCGGTTGAAAGCGGCGAACAACTTGGCTGGGTGTACCTGCGCGCATCGGCGGAAAGCTTTAATATTCTGGTTGGCAAATCCATATTGCTGAATATGTCTGTGATGTTCGTAATGATGCTGATCAGTTTTTTGCTGGCATTGCGCCTTCAACGCATTGTAACCGGGCCCATCGAGCAGCTCGCGGACTTCCTGCAACGCACCTCCCGCCAGCGGGACTACTCAGCCCGCGCCGAACAGTCCAATATTAACGAGTTGTGTGTATTATCCGATGCGGTAAACATCATGCTGAGCCGCATTCAGGAATACATGCAAAAGCAGCGTCAGGCCGAAGAACAGCACCGCAAACTGAATGCTTCACTTGAAGATATGGTCAGTCAGCGCACGCTGGCGCTGAAAGATGCTAACCAGGAGCTTATCCAAACACTGGAAAAACTGCACCAGTTCCAGCGTCAAATTGTTCAGAATGAGAAAATGGCGTCATTGGGCGACATGGTCGCGGGTGTGGCACATGAAGTAAATACACCTATTGGCCTGGGGGTGACCGCTTCAACCATGATGCTCGACAGACTGTCGGTAATTGAACGGGAATTTGAGAATAAAACACTTAAAGCCAGCACCATGAAAAAGTTCCTGGTGGAAAGTCAGGAAAATCTCAATATTATTTACCGTAACCTCAATCGCGCTGCCGAATTGATATCCAGCTTTAAACAGGTGGCTGTTGATCAATCCACCGAAACCAGCCGATCTTTTTGCTTTGCACAGCTGGTTAATGAGATACTGTTGTCGTTGCGGCCTCGTCTTAAAAAATTCCAGCATAATGTCAACATCGAGTGCGACCCTACCCTCACCGTTGAGACGAAAGCCGGGCCGATCAATCAAATCCTGATCAACTTGATCATGAATTCGATTATTCACGGTTTCGAAGGCATTAATGATGGCCAGATAGATATCTGTGCTGAACTGGTGACCAGCAACAAATTAAAACTTGTCTATCGGGATAATGGAAAAGGTATTCCGAAAGATATTCGTAAGCGCATTTTCGACCCCTTTGTGACGACCAAGCGCGGCCAGGGTGGATCCGGACTAGGGATGCACCTTGTATATAATCTGGTAACGCAGGCGCTAAATGGCTCGATCTCCTTAACCAGTGAGGAAGGCCGGGGCGTAGAATTTGTGATTGTCTTTCCGGTGGCAAGCGCGAAAACCGGCTAACAACGCGAAATTAATAATGATTTGCTTGAAAAATGTTCGGCAACCCCAATACCCGAAAATTCAATAAGAACTTGCAAACAGGGTTACGAATATTAAACTTTATCAGAGACTAAGGAATGTGCGGGTAGCGGTAGATGACCTATTACGTTTTCGTACTTTTCTTAAGTTTAAACCGATTGTAAAAAGAGTGTGAGACAGCATGCAGACGCCAAATGTATTAATTGTAGAAGATGAAGTGGTGACACGAACCACTTTGAAAAGCTTGTTTGAGGCAGAAGGGTACAATGTATTTGAAGCCGAAAACGGCGAGCAGATGCATGACTTTTTTGAAAACCACGCTATCAACCTGGTCATCATGGACATCAATCTGCCCGGCAAGAACGGCCTGATACTCGCTCGCGAAGTGCGTGACCGAAAAAATGTCGGTCTTATTTTCCTGACCGGTAGAGACAATGATGTGGACCGTATTCTGGGCCTGGAAATCGGTGCCGACGATTACCTGACTAAGCCGTTTAATCCACGCGAGCTGACGATTCGCGCACGTAATCTGCTGGCACGTACCACCAATGCCAGTGAAGATGATGATCTGCCCAGCCGCGTCAGCTTCAATGGCTGGACGCTGGATGGCGACAGCCGCTCACTGATTGCGCCTTCCGGTAAAGAATTCCGCCTGCCACGCAGTGAATTCCGTGCACTTCACCTGTTCTTAAGTAATCCGGGTAAAATTCTGACCCGCGAACAGCTGATCATGGAAATGACCGGACGCGAACTACGCCCGAATGACCGTACGGTAGACGTCACCATCCGCCGCATTCGTAAGCATTTCGAGTCTGAGCCGAATGATGAGGAATTGATTGTAACTATCCACGGTGAAGGTTATCGCTTCTGTGGCTCTGTGGACGGATAATCGTTTCCGTCAACGACTAAACGCATTATCGGTAAGACTCAAAACTCCGCCTGATGATACATCGGCGGAGTTTTTTATTGGCTAACTTGCAGATCTCTGCATTCTCGCCAACACTTCAAACAGTATCCTATTTCCCGTTAGCGCAACTCATGCCTGATAACAAAGCTGTCGTCGCGCAGTTCTACGCCTTGTCCAATGCCGGCGAAATCGATTTATGCTTCGAACTGCTCAGTGACGATCTTACCTGGACCGATATTGGCACCACGTGCTTTGCCGGCACCTACCGGGGAAAGCAGGCGGTTATGGAACAATTGCTGGGGCCGCTGTTCGGGCAACTACAAGGCGGTATTCGCATGGAAATAGACGATATGATCATGGAGGGAAACAAGGTGGTTGCCGAGGGCCGGGGCTTTGCCCTGACGCAGTCTGGTGATGCGTATAACAACAGCTACTGCCAGATTTTTACGCTAAGAAACGGTAAAATCTGTGCAGTGACAGAGTACTGCGATACCGCCCTGGTTAATCAGGTATTGGGAAAAAGTCAGGGCGGCCATTGCCGCCCCGAGGTATAAGACTAGTTGCCGGCCACCCGCATGCTGTCAATAAGCACCGATCCGGTGTGCACACTGCCGCGCACATCACGCTCTGCGCCAATCGCACGTATACCGGCAAACATGTCCTTGAGGTTTCCGGCAATCGTCACCTCGTGGACCGGGTATTGGATCACGCCGTTTTCCACCCAGTAACCGGCGGCGCCACGGGAATAATCTCCGGTAACAATGTTAACGCCCTGCCCCATTAACTCAGTCACTACCAGCCCGGTGCCCATTTCCTGGATCAACTCAGCATCACTGTGACCGGTGTCACCGATGATCCAGTTATGGATACCACCAGCATGGCCGTTTGTTTTGGTATTGAGTTTTCGAGCAGAGTAAGTGGTATATAGGTACGTCGCCAGCTTGCCTGCATCGACAATGGTCATATCGGACGTCGCCACGCCCTCGTTATCAAAGCTTGAGCTGGCCAGCGCCCCTTTCAGAAAAGGCTTTTCCTCGATGGTCAGCCACTCTGGAAACACCTGCGCACCCAGTTGATCGAGTAAAAACGACGAGCGACGATAAAGGTTTCCGCCACTGATTGCCGCCACATAATGCCCAAAAAAGCTGCCGGCCAGTTCGCGGTGCATGATCACAGGCACATTTGCGGTATCGATTTTGCGGGCTCCAAGCCGGGCTACGGTATGCTGCGCCGCCTCCTCGCCGACACTCTGAGGACTCGCCAGCAGGCCGGGCTGACGATTAACCGAGTAGGCGTAGTCGCGCTGCATATCTTCGTTGTCGCTGCCAATCACCATGCAGCTCAGGCTATAGCGGCTGCTGGGGTAGCCGGCGTTAATCCCATGGGTGTTACCGTAAACCCGCATACCCAGGTTGGCATTGTATGATGCGCCGTCGGAGTTTGTGATACGCGGATCGTAATCAAGCGCGGCGGCTTCGGTTTCTACCGCCATCGCAATGGCCTTTTCGGTATCCAGCTCGCTCGGATGATAGAGATCTAAGTCAGGAAATTCGGTAGCCATCAGCTCTGCGTCGGCCAGCCCGGTGCACGGGTCCTCGCTGGTGTATCGGGCAATATCGACGGCCTTTTCAACAGTTTTAGCCAGGGCGTCTTTACTTAAGTCCGCTGTCGATGCGCTGCCTTTACGTTTACCTACGTAAACACTGATCCCCAGCCCACCGTCGTTGGTAAACTCAACATTTTCGACTTCGCGCAGTCGGGATGACACCGCGATGCCTTCCACTTTCGACATGCTTGCCTCGGCCTGAGTAGCACCTTTTGCTTGTGCCATCTTCAGAACGTCATCAACAATTGTCTGAATGTCTGCTATTTGCTGGTCTATCTGCATAGTAAGTTTCGCTGCCTCAGTCTGTCTGTCATAATTGGTGTTTAGCCAAGTGTAACACTTATGAGTTTGAAATGAGCGATAACAAGCCGTATTCCAAAGACCCTTCTCTGTTTGCCGACACCCAGGATGATGAGCAGGAGTGGGTCAGTAAAACCGAGCTTAAGCGTCAGGCCAACGAGCGCCAGAAGCTAGGCGAGACCTTAGTCGGGTTAACCCAGTCCAACCTGGACTCAATGCCGCTGGACGATGAACTGGCTGACGCCATTTCACTGGCGCGCAATATTAACCGCAAAAAAGACGGCTACCGTCGTCAGCTTCAGTTTATCGGCAAGCTACTGCGCAGCCGCGATGTTGATGCCATTGAGCTTGAGCTTGCGAAACTGAGAAACCATCATCAGGCCAACAATGCCGCTTTTCACGCCATAGAAAAGGCCAGGGACGATATCATCAAGCACGGGGACAGCGCGATTCAGTCTCTGCTGGAAGACTACCCCACCCTGGAGCGTCAGAAGTTACGGCAGTACCACCGCCAGGTGAAAAAAGAACAGGAGAAGAACGCGCCCCCGAAAGCCTATCGGGAGCTGTTCCAGTACTTAAAAGAGCACATGCCGGCGAACTAGGCGGTACCGCCTACTGTCAGCCGGTCGACCTTAAGGGTTGGCTGGCCTACGCCGACTGGTACGCTCTGGCCATCTTTACCGCAGACGCCCACGCCATTATCGAGGGCAACGTCGTTGCCGATCATCGATACCTGCTGCATGACTTCCGGGCCATTACCGATGAGCGTAGCACCTTTAACGGGCGCTGTGATTTTGCCGTTTTCGATTAAGTAGGCTTCGGCACTGGAGAATACAAATTTGCCGGAGGTGATATCTACCTGACCACCGGCAAAATTGGGCGCATAAATACCCTTATCAATTGACGCGATAATTTCCTGCGGATCATACTCACCGGCCATCATGAACGTATTGGTCATACGCGGCATCGGCAAATGCGCGAAGGATTCGCGACGACCATTACCAGTTGGTGCCACACCCATCAGCCGCGCATTATGCTTATCCTGCATGTAACCTTTTAAGATACCGTCTTCTATCAGCACATTGCGCTGGGTGGGCGTGCCTTCATCATCAACAGACAGTGAGCCGCGGCGGTCACTCAGTGTACCGTCATCCACGACGGTGACGCCTTTTGCTGCAACGCGCTGACCAATTTTTCCACTGAAAGTCGATGCACCTTTACGGTTGAAATCACCCTCAAGGCCGTGACCCACGGCTTCGTGCAACAGTACACCGGGCCAGCCATTGCCCAGAACCACCGGCATGGTACCCGCTGGCGATGCAATCGACTCCATATTCACACGCGCCATGTGCAGCGCATCATCGGCCAGCTTTTTATAATACGGACGACCGTCATCATCCTGGGTAAAGAATGAATAGGCATAGCGGCCTCCGGCGCCGGCTGTACCGCGCTCCCGTCGCTCGCCTTTTTCCAGCAGCACCATACAGTTCAGGCGTACCAATGGCCGGATATCAGTGGCCAGGGTACCGTCACTCCCGGCAACCAACACTTCCTCGTACACACCGCTGATGCTCACCACTACCTGGTTTACGCCTGGCTCCTGCTCACGGACATACGCGTCTACGGCGCGAAGCAGACTTATCTTCTCCGCATCCTGCATACCGACAATCGGATTGTCTTTGGTGTAACGTGGTGGGTACTGCGCCTCGCCTAAGGATTCAACCTTATGTTTTCCGCCTGACGAGCCAGCAATGGTTCGGGCCGCTTTGCAGGCTTTGTCTAACGCTTCCTGGCTTATTTCGTCAGAGTAGGCGAATCCGGTTTTCTCACCGCTGATCGCTCGTACCCCCACACCGCGCTCAATGTTGTAGCTGCCTTCTTTGATAATGCCGTCTTCCAGCACCCAGGTTTCGTGCTGGCTGGACTGGAAATACAAATCGGCAAAGTCATTGTCGAAATGATGGATACTGGACAATGCTTTTTCCAGCGACCGGACATCCAGCCCTGAGTCGGACAAAAGGTGACGTTCAACAGTGTTAGACAAAATCGCTCCTGAATCGGTTATGTTGTTGAACAGGCATTTTAGATTTGATCGCCTGTCTTTCAGTAATCTCGCAACCGGCCTGTATCGTGCCTACCTCAGTAGGTAACTCAGCCAGTGTTTCGCCCCAGGGTGAAACGATAAGACTGTGGCCGTAAGTTCTTCGGCCGTTTGCGTGCTCGCCGGTCTGGTTAGCGGCCACGACAAAACATTGTTTTTCAATAGCCCGGGATTTTACCAGTG
This sequence comes from uncultured Alteromonas sp., assembly GCA_964508695.1. Lineage (GTDB taxonomy): Bacteria > Pseudomonadota > Gammaproteobacteria > Enterobacterales > Alteromonadaceae > Alteromonas. The sequence continues at coordinate 1,768 of CAZDUT010000063.1, read as the reverse complement.
CATGCCAGTGTGCTTCACCGGTATGCTGCGTAAAGGCCGACGGCAGTACCAGAATGTCTATATCGCCCATCGCATTGAACAACCCTGAGAAGCGTACATCATAACACACTGCCAGACCGATGTTGCCGATAGGCGTTTCGACCGTTACCACTTGCGTACCCGCCTCCGTGTATTTTGACTCTTTGTATGAGCCGGTGTTGTCATCAATGGAGACATCGAACAGGTGGATCTTTTTGTAATCGGCCAGACACGTCCCATCGGGGCCATACAGCTGGCAAGTCGCGTAAAACTTATCTTCAGTACTGGCTTTCGTTGGATACGTGCCGGAGACAAGGTAGCACTGGTATTTGCTCGCCAGCTCAGCCAGTCGCTGCTGGATAAGGCCGTCCCCCGACGTTTCCGCCACATCCAGTAATTCCCGGTCGCGGGTGCCAAAACAGGCAAAACATTCCGGCAGCACCACCAGTGGTGGCGTATCACTGCTTAACCTGGCCAGTTCTGCTTCAACCTGTGCCAGGTTTTCGTTCACATCCGGGGTCGATGTCATTTGGATCGCTACCAGATTAACCATCAATTACCTCCATTTTTAACCGCTGCAGATCGTCTTTGGTTAACGGCCTGTCAGTGTCGTTGTGTCGGACGTCCGGGCGTGTCTGGGCCGGCAGGCTGATATCTTTGCTGTCACGGCCGACTTCCTGGAACTGTGGCTCACTGAGCGTGCCAGTGACCTTATAGTTCACATTGGAGATGACTTTCGCCGACGTCAACACCTGATCAAGAGCCAGAGCGGCCAGCGCCGTGGGTGGTGTGGCCAGAAAATACACCAGTACCGGCAAATTCCCGGTCACATTGGGCGTAAACGACACGTCATAATCCAGTGTGCCGGCATACAAATCTGTCACGCCACGAATTTCAATGTCGCCGGCACCGCCATCTATTTCGGTGTCATCGGTATACGCCTTGCCACCCGCAATATCCAGCGTGCCCGCCATTTCGTCGTAGAAAAATCCTTTGGCGAAAACGTCACGGAAATCCAGACTTAATTTGCGCACCAGCGAGTTAAGGCTGAACAGCGTAAATATTCTCGAGCCTTTGTCTGACACGTCGGCCAGGTAGCCATCTGAGAGTTCCCAGTCTACCCCGCCGTTTAACTTTTCAGCCGAAAAGTCCAGCGGCGAGCCCTGCCAGTTGAGTGAAAATGCGACGTCGGCCCCCGAATCTTTAATACCGGTTTCAAAGCCATAGTTGCCCAACATCAGACCAATATCTTCGCTTTTTACCGTACCGATAAGTTTAGTATGATTGTTATCCGCGGATGATACCCACTGACCGCTGATGAGCGTTTCACCGTATTTGCTGTCAGATTTTGCCTCGCGAATCAGCATCCCCTCGTCGTTACGCACCACATCGAGGGTGACGTCCCCTAAATCGATATCGTTGATCATGCATTGCCGGCAGCGCACATAGATGGGCGGCAAAGACGTACTGTCCCACTTTATCAGGTCGTCGTCAGTTTCATCGGCAGTTGCGGGCGTTTTGGCAGTTTCAAAACGTGCGAAGTCCGCGTCAACCTCTATCCCCCGGTTCAGCCACTGATCATAAATATTCACTGTTGCGCGGGCCTGGTCGGAATTGATATCAAGCTGCCAGTCCTTGTTTCGCTGTTTCGCGGTGATGCCGACATCTTTAAGCGTCTGGCCGGCGATCAGAAGATTGTCCGCTTTTACGAAAATACGCTCTGGCACGCTAAATAGTGGCTTGCGCGCCT
>CAZDUT010000062.1:0-14332 GCA_964508695.1 uncultured Alteromonas sp. | reverse complement strand
TTTACCAACACCCTGGTGAAAAAATCAATTACGATCGTCGCTAACTACCACCGGCTCCTGATTTATGCACCCCGTCATTCACATTATGAATGATGGGGATTAATATCATCTATAAAAAATACCCGCCACAGACCCCATCCTAAAATATAAAATATATATTTTTCATTAGTTTATATCAAAGAGACCACCCCTTCCCCCCTTCCACCTTGCACGTTCATCATCATTTTTTTCACCATCCAGGTTGATTACTCATAAATATTTACTATTATTTCACATTCAATTAACACATCTGACCTCCGAGCAGCAATAGGGTCAGAGTCTCAACCTGGAAAATCAATGAAAATAACCGCAATAGTGATTGTCATAGTCACCCTTCTCCTAGCACCGATCTCGGATGCAAGTGCCTCTACCTACGCTAAAACCAAATATCCCATCGTACTCGTGCATGGTTTGTTCGGGTTTGACGATGTACTGTGGGTCGATTACTTTTACAAAATTCCCTACAAACTCAGTCGTAATGGCGCCACGGTTTACACCTCTACGGTTTCACCGGCCAATTCTACAGAGGTGCGTGGTGAGCAGTTACTGGCATACATTGATCAGGTACTCGCCCACTCCGGAGCCAGTAAAGTAAACCTGATTGGTCATAGCCATGGTGGCCCCACTGTACGGTATGCTGCGAGCGTTGCGCCACACAAAGTAGCCTCGGTGACCTCCGTTGCAGGTGTTAACCAAGGCAGTGCGGTGGCCGACATTGTCCGCCAGGGTACAGATAATAGCAGTCTGCTGTCAGGCACGGCTGCTACTGTATTTGATGCGTTTAGCAATATGCTGGAGCTGATATCGGGCTCTAATGCCTATAGCTTGCCGACTGACAGTCTTGCAGCCCTTAATTCGTTGTCGACGGAAGGCAGTGCACAATTTAATGCCCGGTACCCTGAAGGCCTGCCAAGCAGTTACTGCGCAAACGATGGAAAAATGCTCGAAGATAATGGCGTTTTCTACTTCTCCTGGAGTGGCGGTAAAACACTGACCAATGTGCTGGACGTGGCAGATCCCTTCTTATCACTGACAGGGCTTGCCTTCGGCGAAAAAAATGACGGCCTGGTATCCAGCTGCAGTTCACGCCTGGGTTACGTTATAAAAGACGATTACCGAATGAATCACCTGGATGAGGTTAATCAAACGCTGGGTATTCACCACCTGTTTGAAACTGACCCGGTTCAGGTTTATATCACGCAGGCTCACCGTCTGAAGTCGTTGGGCCTGTAACGCCATGCGAGCCACATTGTTTCTTATAGCAGCTGCAGTGGCCGTGGTGTGGGTGACAACTCTGTCACTCACACCGGACACCGCACCTGCAAAGGACCATGCGCTGAGCCCGGCCCCCACCAGTGAGCCGGTAAACGTAAGCACGACGTCACAAAGCGTGCACACCACAAGCACGGGAAAAGCGTTTCACCTGCACTATGGTTTGAAATCAGAATTTGATGGGTTTATTTTTTCACATCAGGAGATGTCGCCGGACGCAATGGCCGACGCTTATCGTACCGCCTTAGAAAAGCACGCGTACTCTCCAGCGGGCGAGGATTTGGCGCATGCGTTGTTTTCTCGTTATCTGTCTTACAAAGCAGCACTTAGCAGTATCGATGAGCCGACTCAACGCCGACATATTCAGGCCGTAGCCGATAGACTTGATGCTCGCGAGCAGCTGCGTCATGAGCACTTTTCGCAGCAAGAGTACCATTACCTGTTTGCCAACGATGCTGCCTATGATGAAGCTGCGCTGGCCCGCCTGCGTATTGCCAATGATCCGGATATGGACAAACAACAAAAACGTCGGCTAATCAGCGCCCAGCTAGCAACCCTTCCTCCGGCACAAAGGCAAAGCTTTCAGCCGAGTCTCGACGTAAACAGGCTTGCTGAACTGACCCAGCACGGTCGGAGTGAGAACGCACAATATCAGGCCGTCGCAGCCGAATTTGGTGACGATGTTGCATCTCGGATGCAGAGCCGGCTAAGCGAGCAGAAGGCCTGGAAGCAGCGGGTACAAGCTTATGCTGAATGGGAAGCAAATGTGCATCGCGACGAGAGTCTGTCGGCAGAAGACAAGACCGCACTGATTGAGTTACACCGTACCGAGAATTTCGACGATAATGAAGCCCGACGTTTACAGGTGTATCTGGAAAATCCGGCGCTGTTTGAATAGCACCGCTTCAGAATTTCAGGGCCCGGAGGTGGCCCTGAAGCGACTATCCGTTTAATTCCGGAAATTCATTTCCCGCATCAGTGCGGTACTCATGATGGTACGATACTCAGACCGATCACCGCTCTCTGATTCCATTTTTTCCATGCTTTTTTTCGCCCAGGATAAGTACTTCTCCCGACGCTTTTCATCTTCTGCCACGCTTGGCATATTTTCAAACATGGTGATTATATACAGGTCGGCCTCATCTGCCCGGGCATGCACATTTCTGATCACCTTATAGCCTTTCAGCCAGCCCTCTGACACCGCATATTCCATACTTTTGCGCCATTCACTGGCAAGCCATTTTTCGTATTTCAGTCCTGCACCGTCAGCAAGCTTAATGCCGGTGACTTCCCAATAATCACCACTCATAAATGGGGGGGCATGATCATCTGCGTTGGCATGTTGCAGGGCAAACAGACTGACTACAACAAACACTACAGCACGTAATATTCTGTTGTTCATAAGATTCTCCTTAGGCAGGAGGCATAATTGCATCCCGCCTAAGAAAGTTAGTCTGCATCGGACAATATGTCTAAATTTTAGACAGGCGTTATCGCATGTCTTGCTAAATCGCTTACTGTGAGTGAGTCGCGCTCTTGCCCGTTCCTGACTGATTATGCCGCCGTGGCCCCTGGCGTCGACGACTGGGCTTGGTGCTATTGCCGGTGTGCTCGTGAGTCGCTTTGGGCTGCTTGGGTTTCTTAGGCTTTTTGGGCGCCCGTAACTGGGTTTCAGGCAGACTGAGGGTTGGCTCAAAGCCATTCAGGCTCTCGCGAGGCAGGAGTTTTTGGATCAGTGTCTCAATATCCGTTAACTGAGACAGTTCATCAGCACTGACCAAGGACCAGGCTTCCCCTTCTGCGCCAGCACGTCCGGTTCGTCCAATTCGGTGAACGTAATCGGCGGCGGTGTTGGGTAAATCAAGGTTAACCACAATCGGCAAGTGGCTGATATCAATGCCGCGGGCGGCAATATCTGTCGCCACCATGACGTTAATGTCGCCGGACTTAAAAGCTTCAAGCGCCTTGGTTCGAGCCCCCTGGCTTTTATTACCGTGGATAGCAGCGCTTGGAATGCCGGCTGCGTCGAGCTTTTTCGACACCCGGTTGGCACCATGCTTGGTGCGGCTGAACACCAACGCCTGGGTCCAGTTATTTTGCTTGATGAGCGAAATGAGCGCAGGGATTTTACGATTTTTATCCAGCGGTACGAGCTTCTGCGTTACCGTGTCTACCGTCGAGTTTTGCGGCGCGGTAGAAAGCTTTATGGGATCATTGGTAATGGACTCTGCCAGGGTTGTTACTGTGGGTGAAAATGTCGCAGAAAACAGCAGCGTCTGACGTTGAGCCGGCAGTAACTTAAGAATTCGCTTGATGTCGTGAATGAACCCCATATCCAGCATGCGGTCGGCTTCGTCCAGGATCAGTGTTTCAAGCTGAGTAAATTTAATGGCATTTTGCTGATACAGATCCAGCAGTCTGCCAGGCGTCGCCACCAACACATCTACTCCACGGCGTAGCCGCTTCATTTGAGGATTAATACCCACGCCACCGAAAACAACTGCACTCGACAGCGAGAGCTCATTGCTGTAATCCCTGACGCTTCGTTCTACCTGAGCGGCAAGTTCACGGGTGGGTGTTAAAATTAGCGCGCGGATATTGTTTGGTGCAGGTTTTTTACCGCCCGATAGCCGCTGTAGCAGCGGTAATGCAAACCCAGCTGTTTTCCCGGTTCCTGTCTGTGCAGCGGCCAGCACGTCGCGTCCGGTTAGAACAGCGGGGATAGCCTGTTGCTGAATCGGGGATGGTGTTTTATACCCCTGAGCTACAACGGCGTTGAGTAATGGTGCTGATAAGCCCAGTTCGGAAAACGACATGAAAACCTCAAAATGAAAGAGAGAAAGAGATAGGAAAGTGTGGTGTGTTCAAAATAAAAACGGGCGCAAGAGTGCGCCCGTTCAAACTGTGCGTACTTAAAGTACTTCTACGTCTGCAGCCTGAGGACCCTTGTTGCCCTGCTCGACTACGAACTGAACGTTTTGACCTTCTGTCAGCGTACGGAAGCCGTCTGATTTGATTGCACGGAAATGTACAAATACGTCTTTACCGCCGTCTGGCTGAGAAATAAAACCGAAACCTTTGGCTTCGTCGAACCACTTTACTGTGCCTGTTGTTGTAGACATGGATAACTCCTAAAAATTTTTTAAATGAGTGCTAACACGCACCCGATATGCGCTGAAGGGGCTATCGAACTTTGGTAACAGGTCTAAATCAGTAGAGGTCGGAATGAGAATCTCACGAGGGGGACAAACAAGGACTAACGGACGTAGCTTTAAACAAATTTAAATAGAACCTTCAAAAGGCGGATGTATACTAACACCGATTATTCCTCTGCGCTAGTTTTATTTTCGAACAGCCTTAAATGTCATATCGTCAGGCGCTGCACACCTCGGGCTATTGTTAATTGACGCCTCTATCAAGCGTCTGTTACAACGACCTGATACCAATAACAATTGCCAGGGAGGCTATATGACACTACTTCGCCCCTTTATCTTCGCATCACTCTCTACCCTTTCCATTTCAACGGTTGCATCAGAGTCTGCACCGTCAGTTATAGAGCGTTATCCCGCCTGTGAATACCAGGTGCTCGACACCATTGAGGCCTCCGATCTTGTGAATTTCGAAAAGGTGTCCACCAGTGCAGCAGAAATGGCGCAGAGCGTCGCTTTACTGATCGAGGATATAAAGCACCAAGCACAATCTGTTGGTGCGTCCAAAATTGCCATTATCAACAAAAACCTCAGACCGACCCGAAACCAGAATGGCCGACTCAGTGTCAGTGCCGAGCTTATTGGTGAGTGCAAGTCTTCAGCCGCCGGGCAAGGAGAGCTCACGCCTTACAACGCACAAGGGCTGAAACAAAGCGCCTTATCGTTGGGAACCATTACTATTGGTAAAGCGCACACCATAACCATCGACACCAACCAGGATACATTCGTTGAAACTGAGCTTGGTGATAACCGGACTATCAGCATTGACGAAGGCATATATGGCTTGCCTTTGGGGGCAACAATACAGCAGATGATCGACAAATTCGGTACCCCGACATTCGAATTTGCGCTGTCAGCGGATAGCCGCCTGTTTGCTTATGGCCGGGATCACTGGTTCACATTCGTGAATGATGCGTTGGTAAAAGTCAGTAACAGCACAGAAAGGTTCACCGCAACATTTATCAACTATCTGCCTTTCGATGACCGGTTTGACGACCGTGACTGGCAGGTCGCAGATACATTGGTGAAGTCGGCGTTACTGTCACCGGAAGCGTTTAACGCACACACGTCACGCTATTCGTCTGCCGCGGCAACGCTAGAGGTAAAGACGGAGCAATACACCAACCGCGACAATAAAAAGCAGGTCAAGGTCACCGGGTTCGAACTTGTAAAAAAGGGAGTCACTGTGCCGGACGATTTGCCTGATGCAGCCACGCAAAATGAAGTGCTACGTTTTCTATCGCGGCAACTGAATGAAAATGGCAGTGATATAAAGGTGACTGATATTCCGCACACCGATTTGGGACGGACCCGTAAAACCCGCGACGGTCAGTATCACCTGTTTAATGCCTACACACTGGTTGAATTTGTTGGCAAAGCCATTAGCGAAATCCAGATTAACCCCAATTTTATGACTGCCGTCACCGCAGAGAAGAAAGACTGGCAGTTTGGCAATTTTTATTACGGACAATCCGAGCAGGATGCTCTCGCCGCCGCGGGAGATATGGCGTTTTATTTTGATCACATTCTTGAATATGAAGGCGACGACTATACCGCCAAGGTTTATTTGGAGCGCCAGGATGGTGAATACCGGGTGTACAACATGGAGGTAAGTATTTACTAACACCATCCGCACCACGTCACCGCCTTACACAGAGATAGCACGGGCAGCGAACGCTGCCCTGCCTGACAGGTTTACACAATAATCCTTTCGGTGGCAGCTCAAATACCTTACAGGCAGGGTTTTACTTAGCTGACAACTCCCAATAACCGTCTTGTAACGGCACACAACAGACCATCCCACACATACTGTGCACCCCAGACAGTCTCGTTCTTGCATCCGATAATTAAGTTGTATCGTTTGGTTAGCTGTGAAAGGGTAGAGATTGGTCGAGAATTCAGCACCATGCCAATAATTTTTCTTCAGAGGTCAAGATGGAACACGAAACCCTGTTTCCGCTACTTTGCAAAACGGCTGACGGCAATAAATCTGCATTTGCCCAGTTGTATAAAATAACCAGCTCTCAGCTTTACGCTGTTGCCCTAAAAATGCTCAAAAAGCCAGAACTGGCCGATGAGGCGACTCAGGATGCCTTTGTGAAAATTTGGCATAACGCCGGGCAGTATCAGCGGGCGCGGGGCACGGTACTGACGTGGATGGTGAGTATTGTGCGCTACCGGGCATTAGATCTTATGCGGTATTACAATGTCAGGAAAGAGGTAAGTTTAGAGGACGATGCCCTACCAGACAGTGGCGATGAGCCGGCACGGTTTAGCGCTGAGTATCACAAGTTAAACGACTGTATGGATGAACTGGAACAACCTCAGCGGCAAGCCATACAGCTTGCCTACCTGAACGGTCTGTCTCATCAGGAGGTGGTAGCGCATTTATCATCACCGCTGGGAACCATTAAAAGCTGGATCCGCCGGGGTCTGCAAAGCCTTAAGAGGTGCCTGTCGTTATGAATTATCTGATAGAAGAACGCTACAATGCTCTGGCAGCCGAGTATGTCATTGGAACCTTGCGCGGAAAAGCACGACTACGCTTCCAGAAACTTATGATGCAATACCAGGCAATTCACGATGCGACCTGTCAGTGGGAGCAGTACCTGGATGGCATAAACCAGTCTCTTCCCCCCGTTGAGCCGCCTCCCAGAGTGTGGGAAGAAATTCAACGTCGCCTTGATCATAATCAGGCAACGCCTGTGGCCAGCGCGGCGTTTTCGCGTCGCTCCCCCTGGCACTGGGTGACACTTGCGGGCGTGGCCGCCGCCCTGGTTATTGCGGTACTGCTGGTCACTCCCGAGCGGGCCTCCGAGGCGCCGGTTTCACAGGTCGCAATTGTCAGCGACAGTGATAACAAGCCGTTGTGGATTGTAGAAGTTTCCCGCGACGCTATTAAAGTCAGAGTGACCGATGCCTTTTCACCTGAGACAGATACGGACTATCAGCTGTGGATGGTTCCCAAGGACGGACAACCTCCTGTTTCTCTGGGCCTGATGCCCGAATCCGGTGACCTGCTGGCAACCGCACCCGATCTGCTATTTAGCGATAACATATCCGCACTGGCAGTCAGTAAAGAGCCGCCGGGCGGCTCGCCCACCGGCAAGCCCACCGAGGTGCTTTATATCGCCCCACTTTTCAGGGTGTAGATTAGCCGAAACCAAAGACCAGCAATGAGCTGGTCTTTTTTTAAATTTATTTACATAAGTTGCATCTACTGCGTCGTCTCAATCGTTGGGCTTGATGAATACACAACCAAAGGAACTCATCATGCTCTTGAAGAAAACGACATTATTAACTGCCTCAGCGGCACTCGTCGCTGGCAGTGTCATGGCATCCAGCCACCGGGAAGCGCCAAACATTACGCGCCACCCCACACTGGACAGCACTGACTTCTATGCATTTAGCAGTTACGAGCCAGGAAAAGAAGGTTATGTGACGTTCATTGCGAATTATATCCCTTTGCAGGATGCCTATGGTGGTCCTAACTATTACGCGATGGATCCTTACGCCGAGTACGTCATTCACATCGACAGCGATGGTGATGCAACTGAAGACATGAGCTTTGTTTTTAACTTTTCGCAGATGCTGGGCGCCGAAAATGAAGGTATCGCCTTGCCGGTGGGGCCTGCAGACAGTCAGAAGATGATCAAAGTGCCCCTGAAAAATGTCGGCCCGATAACCGCTGAAGACGCCAGTGCAGCGAACTTTTCGGAGATGTATACGCTGCAAGTAGTCACCGGCGATATGCAAAGCGGTACACGCACCGAGATTATGCCCGCGTCAGGTAACATGTTTAAAAAGCCACTGGATTACATTGGTAACAAAACCTTCACCAGCAGTGACGAATATCAGCGTTATGCGGACACCTTCGTGTATGACATTGCCGTGCCGGGTTGCAGCGATATGGGACGGGTCTTCGTCGGTCAGCGAAAAGATCCTTTCGTGGTTAACCTGGGGGAGACCTTCGATCTGGTAAACTATGTGCCGGTTGAAGGCGACAGCGCGCCGGGCGCGGCAGACGGAGACGGCTTCCCGGGTGGTATTACACAGGACAGTGCCAATGATGACCTTGCCGATAAGAATGTCACTTCACTGGCCATCGAATTACCGGCCACCTGTGTCACCGGCGATGGCAACGGTGTAATTGGCAGTTGGACCACTGCGCGCCTGCCTCAGGCCCGCATTCTCAATCCTGACGCAACATTTGAAAAACCTGAGGTACATGGCGGAGCCATGACACAGGTATCACGACTGGGTAACCCACTGGTAAACGAACTGGTGATTGGACTCAGTGACAAAGACACGTTCTCAACCGCTCACCCCAGTGAAGATGGTCAGTTCGCTGACTACGTGACACACCCGGTACTGCCCGAGTTGCTGAATGTACTGTTCAAAGATGCGGTGAATGACACCCTGGGCACCTCGTTAGAAACACTTGCGCCCACAAACTTCCCGCGGACAGACCTGGTAACGGCCTTTCTGACCGGGTTTGAAGGGGTGAACCAGCAAAGCACTGTGACTGCGTCGGAAATGCTTCGCTTAAACACACAAATTCCGGCAACACCTGCAGACGAGCAGTCGGCATTTGGTGTCGCTGGCGATGATTTAGCCGGCTTCCCCAATGGTCGCCGACCTGGCGATGATGTTGTCGATATCGCATTGCGTGTTGTGATGGGTCGACTGTGCTACCCCATCCCTATCAATGGGGAAGATACGCCACTAGGATTGTGTGAAGAAAACGACGCCAGTGTGGGGAATGTGCCCTTTACTGACGGCGCACCGATTGATGCCTCGATGGTTGACTCGAGCTTTCCTTACCTGAGAACACCCATTGCTGGTTCAGAATAGGAGGTCGATGATGAAACTGATGTTTAAACTACTGTTGCTGGCAGGGCTGACAATGCCCCTGTCGGCTTGCTTCGACAGCGATGATGACGACAAGATGGATAATGTCGCCCCAGAGACTGCTGACGCCTCATATACGACTCAGGCTGACATTGCATTTAGCGAGATACTGGATGCCTCCGATCCTGATGATGATGCTCTGTCATTCATGATTGAAGAAGAGCCTTCACTGGGAACGGTCGAGTTGAATGGCAATGGCGAGTTTACTTATACGCCGTCAGCACAGGTAACCGGTATGGATAGCTTCGTCTTCCTGGTCTCAGACGGTATCAATGACCCGGTCACCGGCACGGTCACAATAACCATCGAAAACCAGCAGGTCTCATTTACTAACTATACCCGTGACGCGTTCGCGCAGAACCCTGCCGATGAGCCTCTGCCCGTCAATGGCCGGCGCTTTACCGATGATAGTAACGAAACGTCATTTGACGATCTGCTGATGGATCAATAGCTTCCTCACGCCAGGGATGGCTTTTTATACACGAACGAAAACACGGCTTTGCGTTAACAGAGAGGAGGGTCACAACGCTGAGACAGGGTTTTGGCCCATTTTTAGCTTCTGCGCATACTCAGTAGTAACAAAGCACATCGGAGCACCAGAGTATGCTTAAACACCTTCTTGCACTGCTTGCCGCCTTGCTGGTTTCTGCAGGCTCACTGGCAGATGATCAAGCACTTCCCGCTAACGTTACTTTTACGAAATGGCAGGTTCCCTGGAAAAATAGCCGTCCGCGGGATCCGATGCTCGATTCCAACGGACATGTCTGGTTTTGTGGTCAGACCGGCAATTACATAGGTAAGCTTGACCCAGACAGCGGTGAGTTCAGCCGTTTTAAACTGAGCCCCAATACCCATCCGCACAACCTGATTGTCGATGACAGCGATAACATCTGGTATGCCGGTAACAAGAATGCGCACATTGGCCGGTTGGATCCCCACACCGGTGATGTGAAGCAGTTTCCAATGCCTGAAGGCAAGCCCGGCGACCCGCATACGCTGGTCTTTGATAAAAGCGGGAATATCTGGTTTACCGCACAATGGGCCAATGCCATTGGTCACCTGAATACCAAAAGTGGCAAGGTCAGGGTGTATGACATCCCCATTGAGGACGCCCGCCCGTACGGGATTAAAATGGATGCGCAGAATAAGCCCTGGGTCGTGTTGCTGGGAAGCAATAAACTGGTAACTATCAAAAATGACAACCTGATGATGATCGATCTTCCCCGCGAAGAGGCTCGCTTGCGCAGGCTGGAAATTACCCGGGACGGTAAAATATGGTACACCGACTATGCCGGGGGATACCTGGGCTATTATGCCCCTGATGCCCAAAAATTTAAGGAATGGCCATTGCCAAGCAAGGATAAGTCGATGCCCTATGCCTCGGCATTAGATAATCAGGGCCGTATCTGGGTAGCTGATACCGCCTCGGTGCCCAATCAACTTTATGGTTTTTCGCCAGACACCGGCGCATTTTTCAGTCAGGCTGAAGTGAGTTTTGGTGGCCATATCCGCCACACTTACGTCGACCCGGCAACCGGCGCGATCTGGTTTGGCACTGACAGCGGCTACATCGCAAAGGCCATGCCCCTGTAGTCTTCTGATGACCCGGTCACCGTGCCTGCGCGGTGACTTTATTGAAATATCCAGGGTGCCAGATACACGGCAATCACCGTGACCAGTGCAATACTGATGACATTCAGTAGCACGCCTGCCCGTACCATTTGTGGAATGCTGATAAATCCTGACGAAAAAACAATCGCATTTGGCGGTGTGGCCACCGGCAGCATAAACGCACAGCTTGCGGCCAGTGCTACCGGCACGGTAAGGGTCAGCGGTGAGTCACCAATTTCGAGCGCGACCACGGCCATTACCGGTAAGAACGTGGCCGCCGTGGCAAGGTTACTGGTCAGTTCGGTGAGAAAAATAACCAGCGTAACCGCACTTAGCAACACCACTACCAGGCCAAAGTGACTTAACCCTGCCAGGCTTTCTCCCAGCCATTGGGCCAGCCCTGTTTCGGATACCGCGCCGGCAAGACTTAACCCACCACCAAATAAAAGCAGGATCCCCCATGGAATATGCTGAAGATCCCTGGTGTTCAGCAACCTATCCTGTGACAGTCTGCCAGCAGGAATAATAAATAATGACAATGCGCTGAACATTGCAATGCCGGCATCGCCAATACCGTCAACACCCAGCCAGGCAGTGAATATTGGCCGCGTCATCCAGGCCAAAGCCGTAGCAACAAACACCAGCGCTACCCGCTTTTCCTGAGACGACATCGTGCCCAGTTGCTGACGCTGGCGGCTCAACTGCTGCCGGACAACGGGTGGCGTGGAAAAGTCCACCGGAAATGCCAGCCGGGTGAGCATCCACCAGCTAAGTGGCAATAACACCGCACTTAGCGGGATCCCCAACAACATCCATTTCGCAAAGCCTATATGGATATCGTAGTTGTCAGCCATGAAGCCCGCCAAAAACGCATTAGGAGGTGTACCGACCAGAGTGGCAACGCCACCTATAGTGGCCGCATAAGCGACACCAAGCAGCAGTGCCGGCTTAAAATTGGGGTGCGGCGAGGTTGCCTGACTGTCCATCGCGGCAATCACAGAAACCGCAATCGGTAACAGCATCATTGTGGTCGAGGTATTGGTCATCCACATGCTAAGCACTGCGCTGACAAGCATAAAGCCCAGAATAACGGCCCTGGCACTGGCGCTGACAAAACTCAAAATAAATAAGGCGATGCGCCGGTGTAAACCACATTGCTGTATCGCCGCGGCCAGCGCGAAGCCGCCAAGGAACAAATAGATCGTCGGATGGGCATAAGGGGCGGCAGCTGCCTGCATTGGCATCACCCCAAGTGGTGCAAACATCACCAACGGCAGCAACGCGGTAGCGGCTACTGCAATGGCTTCTGTTGACCACCACACTGCCATCCAGGCCGCGACAGCAGCTGTGACCCAGGCAGCCTGACTGAGCCCCTCAGGGGCTGGCATAAAATACAGGACCGCAAAGACAAGCGGCCCTGTTGCCAGCCCAACATACTGGTAGGTTTTCATCCCGTCCGGGTTATGCTCGCCGCCTTCCATAGGATTCCCTGTCACTGTTACCGTTGTTTATCTGCTTTATACCACAGCGTGCCATCGCCGCCTAAGAACGTCCTCTGCCAGCCGCACACGCTTTGAGTGTGTCCTCCCTTAGCCCTTGCACGCCATGTATACTACACTGAGTGTTACTCAACAACTAAGCGACTCGCCTATCATTCGCCCGTTTCTTCTCGTAGCACTTATTGCATTGACCAGTATGGCGCCCAGCCCAGGCTACGGGCAACGTGATGCATCTTTGCCCTGTAAGTCCCCCCGGTTTGAGACATTGCACGATGATTTGCGCACGCTTTCCAGCGACGCCTTTGCCGGACGCAAGCCCGCGACTCCGGGGCACCAAAAAGCGCAGAATTATCTGGTTAACCGGTTTAAAGCGATTGGACTTCTCCCGGTAGGCAAGTCGTTTGTCCACCCGTTTTACTACGATAACAATAACCCAGGCTACAATATCATTGGACTGCTTACCGGCTCACGCCACCCTGACCGTTACCTTGTGGTGTCCGCGCATTATGATCACCTGGGGCAAAAAGGCTCGCGCATTTTTAACGGCGCAGATGATAATGCCTCCGGCGTGGCCGCCATGCTGTCGCTGGCAGCTTATTTTAAGCAGCACCTCCCCCACCACTCGCTGCTATTTCTTGCCACTGACGCCGAGGAGTCAGGCCTGCATGGCGCCTATGCGTTTTTCAGAGAGTTACCGGTACGCCCTTCGTCTATTTTTCTGAATATTAATATCGATATGATAGGTCATGGCGGGCACCGCAATACCCTTTACCTGGTGCACGACGGCAGCCACCAGACGCTGCAGGACTGGCTTGCGGACGTGATGAGTCAGACTGACACGACCGTTATTCGTGTCAAAGCGCGGAATGCCCGCAGCCAGCAGGCCCGCCTCACGCGCAGTCGCCGTGCTAACTGGCAAGATGCCAGTGATTACGCGGTATTTGGTGAAAATAATGTGCCTTTTCTTCATATCGGCACAGACACCCACCCGCAATACCACACCCCCTTCGATACCTATGAAAATATCGACACCCGCTTTTTTGAAGCCGCAGCACACATCGCGCATTGTGTACTGCTTAACGCCGACCGGCGACTGCGTTTACCGTAGAACATAATTACAGCTCAGTTAAGGATGCGCTTGTAACCTATGATCAATCTGGCAAGGCGACAGCTCCGCGCAGTCAGACTTGCCAGGGCAGAGGCCAGGCGACCTGCGTGTCAGTGGGAACGTGCTGTCATGGTCGTGGGCCAAACATGGCTTCCAGCTTGTCCTCTCCGGCAAGGCCCATGTGCTTTTGCACCGTGCCTTCCGCATCCTTGTAAAATACTGCCGGGGTGGCATTTACCCCCATTTGCACCATAACCTGATGGTTAGTTTTTAGCTTTTCCTGAAGCGATGCTGACATGTCGCTCCCGGACGTTACCGCAAGCTCAGCACGACCAGCAAAGTGCTCACGGAGCCGCTGAGAAGGCGACTCTGCGTCCAGAATAGCCGCCGCTTTGGCCGGACTATCCTGCTTGATAATGCCCACCATTATGTGCCTGAGCTGAACCTGACCGGTCTCGACCCACGGCCGGGCCTGTTGCCAGAGCTTTTTGCAGTAGGGGCAATTTGCATCGGTAAAGGTATAAACCACTTTTTCTGCATTATCATCACCGTCGGCTACCCAGTGTGTGTCTCCCAGTAACGCCCAGTTTTTAGTGCTTTGTGGCCCCTCAATATAAGCCGTCAGCGCGTCTCTGCCATAATCCTTACCGGATTTGTCCAGCATCACGCCGGCCAGCAAAGAC
>CAZDUT010000061.1:0-14366 GCA_964508695.1 uncultured Alteromonas sp. | reverse complement strand
ACCGTTTCCTCATCATTCATTGCCATACGCCCAAAAGCAGTGCGTATATTTTTGGCCGACCCCATGGGATCCGGCTTCCCTTTCGGCCCCTCAGGATTGACATAAATCAGTCCCATATGAGTTGCGCCAAGGGGACGCTGTAACTTACCGTCTTTTTCTTCACGGTCACTGGCCATCATCTCGACTTCCGGCCCCCAGTAAACCAGGTCCGGCTCCCAGTCATCAGTGCGCCCACCAGCAAACCCGTAGGTGTCAAAGCCCATGTTTTCCATGCCCACTGTACCGGCAAGGATCATCAAGTCCCCCCACGACAGTGCACGGCCATACTTCTGCTTGAGCGGCCACAACAAACGGCGCGCCTTATCAAGGTTACCGTTGTCAGGCCAGCTGTTTAACGGATCAAAACGCTGCTGACCGCCATCACCACCGCCACGGCCATCTAAGGTCCGGTAAGTACCCGCACTGTGCCATGCCATGCGAATGAAAAACGGGCCATAGTTCCCCCAGTCAGCAGGCCACCAGTCCTGAGAGTTAGTCAACAGTTCATTGATGTCTGCTTTAACCTGCTCAAGATCCAGAGACTGAAATGCTTCAGCGTAGTTAAACTCTTCGCCGTAGGGGTTCGAGCGCGGGTCGTGGTTTCTAAGCTGGGTCAAATCAAGTTGGTCAGGCCACCAGAAACTGTTTGACTTAGGCGTAAACGCCTTGGTCACATCGGTTCCTGTCGCGCCTGCCGGCTTGCTCATCTTTTGCTGATCATCGGCCATTGCGCTACCGGCTCCCAGAGCCAGAGCTACCAGTGCCGACAGTGCTGTTTTCTTGAAGTAAGTTGTTACCATGGTTATTTCACCTGTTGCGTTCAAACTCTCCGGACGTTGATTTTCAACATTCCGCTGTTAATAAAACGTTAACTAATCAATGTGATTTATTAAAAGTAGCCAACCGGACGCCATTGGTACAACTTATTAAATTAATGCAGGTAATTGAAAAACCAGATTAAGCAGGGTGCCACGGTAGTTTTCTCTGCGTTGCTTGCGACAAACCGCGGTATAACAGTGTATGTACCGTTCGCCCTTTCATATGCTGATGTATTGACGCATTACACTGAAAAATTCCCCTGATTTTATTGATGATCCTTTTCACTTCCACTAACTATTAACCCTCTTAGTTGTTTTTTAGTGAAGCCAAACGCCATGCTGTTACTTGCTCTCATCTATCTGGGCGCCGCTCTCGTTGCGGTACCTATCGCAAAACGTCTCGGTCTTGGTTCGGTACTGGGTTATCTGATTGCAGGCATGCTGATTGGCCCCTATGTACTGGCTCTGGTGGGCGATCAGTCTGAAGTCATGCATTTTGCAGAGTTTGGTGTGGTAATGATGCTGTTTCTGATAGGCCTTGAGCTTCACCCTTCCCGGCTGTGGCGGTTACGACATTCGATTTTGGGTCTGGGAGGGCTACAGGTCGTGCTTACGACCCTGGCATTATTCGGGGCAGCGATGGCGTTTAACATGGCCTGGCAAAGCGCACTGGCACTAGGCCTTATGCTGGCCCTGTCGTCCACGGCACTGGTCATTCAAAGTCTGGAAGAGAAAAACTGGCTTCATCTTGAAGGCGGACAAAACAGTTTCTCGGTCCTGCTGTTTCAGGATATGGCCGTCATCCCGATGCTTGCGCTGCTGCCGTTGCTGTCTTTTATGCCCGACAGTGCTGTGCAGTCCGATCATGCATCGGTCACCGAAAACTGGCCGGTTGTCGTTCAGGTGGGTGCCTCGGTGGCTGCTATCGCGACGATAATTCTCGCGGGTAAATATGTCTCTGTACCAGTCTTTCGTTACATCGCTAAAACCCGTATGCGTGAGATCTTCACAGTGTTTGCACTGTTTCTGGTTGTAGCCATTGCGCTTCTGATGCAGGCACTCGACTTATCTCCTGCGCTGGGGACATTTCTTGCGGGTGTAGTTCTCGCCGAAAGCGAATTTCGCCATGAACTGGAAGCCGATATCGAGCCATTTAAGGGCTTGTTGCTCGGACTGTTCTTTGTTGCGGTCGGGGCGTCCATCGACTTCGGACTGTTCGCCGACAACCCTCTGCTTATTATTGCGCTGGTCACCGGGCTGATTCTGATAAAAGCGGTCATATTGTATATACTGGCCCGTCTGTTCAACATTAGCGGCAATCAGCAATTACTCTTCACCGTCGCGCTGGCGCAAGGTGGCGAGTTTGCGTTTGTACTGCTTGCGTTGTCCCGCAAGCTGGCAATTTTATCCCCGGTTGAAGTAAACATAGTCACTCTCGTGGTCACCGTTTCCATGCTGGTAACGCCGTTATTGCTGATGGGCTTTGGCTTCATACAACGGCGCACCCGTTCGGCCGGTCCGGTCTTTGACGAGCCTAAAGATATTGCCCGCTCAGATCACGTGATTGTTGCCGGTTATGGTCGCTTCGGGCAGGTCGTTGGGCGACTATTGAAAGCCCAGGGGTATGATATCAGTGTATTGGACCATAGCCCCACGCAAATCGACTTACTGAGACGTTTCGGCAACCAGGTGTATTATGGTGACGCCGGGCGAAAGGAGTTACTGGAAGCTGCCGGTGCCAGGGATGCGCGTCTGCTGGTAATCGCGATAGATGATCCGGACAAGACGTTGCAGATCGTCAGCCAGGTCAGAAAACACTTTCCCCATCTGCAACTTGCCGCGCGAGCCCGCGACCGCCGACACGCGTATCAGCTCATCAAGATGAAAGTCACCGTATTTAACCGCGAAACCTTCGACTCTGCGATTTTATTGGGGGTTGAAGCCCTGCAGTTACTTGGTAACGACAAGGAAGACGCTGAACGCGCCGGACGACTATTTCGCGAACATGATGTGGAGTCAATGTACATGCTGGCGGACTTGTGGGGTGATGATAAAACCTATGGTGTCGCCGTGCGTCAGCGGATGGAAGATCTTAAACAGGTACTGGCTAAAGACAGTGAAGCACGGGAACGTCTGTCGACCTGTAACCAGCCAGAAACCTCGCAGAAAGATGGCCCTTCCCGGGGTGATTAGGCGAAAAGCGATCACGGAAGCCTGCGTATGTATAGCCATACTATAAGAGCAATAATAATACGCGCCGAGTCAAAGGAAATGGCTTAGCACTGGTATACTCGCCGCCTTTCTGGCCAGTTATTTTCATGGCCGTTTCGCTCTGCCGTGTATGGCGAGAAACGTGTGCTAGTTAACTGAGACTACGTTTTATGACCATTTCGCTTCCGATTGGGATTGTGATGGCGTTCTCTGTAAACCTGTTCGTCGGTACATACTTTGTCTATCTGTGCCGTAAGTTTGAACAGGGTGGTGCATTTTTACACTGGGCAACGTCCTGCGGGCTGTTTAGCGTGGGCATCTTGCTCAGCGTTGCATCTCATTATTACAGCGACGTCATATTATTCAGACTTGTAGCCTGTACCTGTCTGTTCGTCGCCACCTATGCGCTATTTACCGGCGTGGCTTGCTATGAGCACGCCCGGGTCGAGTCCAGGCTGGCACGTCAGACACGCTTCTTTTTCTTTATCGGACTGGGCGTGATCTTTGTCAGCAGTGTGCTTGGTATGACGGTCAATGCCGTTACCTCGCTGATGATGGCTGTCATGTTCCTGCTGAGTGAAGGCGGTTTTCATCAGCAAACCAGCAGCCAGCATCCGTTGCATACTGCGGTCCGCGCCTCACTTATCCTTCATGCATTTGTACTGTTCTTTCAGGGGGCCGTGATTTTTGTAGATATGGCCTCCGGCGGCAAAAGTAATATTGAATCGCTGTTTAACCTGACATTGTTCTCGCACCTGTTACTGACCGTTGCAACGGCAACCATGCTGCCGTTTTTACATATTCTGGCTAAGCAAGAGTACTGGAAAAAGGTTGCCAGTGAAGACGACCTCACCGGGTTACTGAGTCGCCGCGCCTTCATCACTCGCGCACTGTCGACACTGAATCATTTAGAAGACAATACGCATTCTCTGCTGATTGTTGATATTGATTACTTTAAAAAAATTAATGATGAATACGGCCACCTCGCAGGCGATGAAGTACTGAAGACTGTCGCCGATGTCCTGCAAAGTGGAATAAGAGGGACTGACATGATCGGCCGGCTTGGGGGGGAGGAATTTGCGATACTCATGCCGGGTTTATCTGCCGAGCGCGCGCATCTGGTTGCCAACCGGTTGCTGGAACGTGTTTCAGCACATCGTGTGCCCTTCGGACAAACCGAAATTCAGGCTACAGTAAGCATAGGCATTGCTGCCTCTACGGGGATACTGGCCAATTGGGACGAACTTTTCAGTCAGGCTGACAGTGCGTTGTACAGCGCCAAACAAAAAGGCCGCAACCTGGTATTTACCTTTACACCGGCTTTACAGCCATAACGCCGGGTTATCGGGGTGAATGGCGTATATAAACGCGCCTGTGCCATGCGCGACGCCCTGCATGGCACCGCGGATGAATCAGCCAAATTGTCTGGGTGTGCCGGACTCAGCATCAATACGATCCAGTGACTTGCCTTTATACTTTCCAAGTATTAATGCAACCGCCGCCTCACCGTATTGTTCAAACCAGAAGTCCCCCATGAGTTTAAGTCGTTTGATATTGGTCGCGCTGATATCGTCCATGGCATCATCAGGCGGGGATGGCAAGCCTGGCTGCCGGCGCATTTCCGAATTGACACGAATATAGTTACCGTTTTTAGCCATGGTAATAGCCTGATAGGCCACCACACGCTCATCAGACAATACATCAATAATATTGCCACGCGTCATCCACTGAATGGCTCCCCAGCCCCTGGAGTCAGGCCCGTTGATTTTCCGGGTGCGATAACCGGTACCTACCGACAGCACCCGTATGTCGTCCATAGACGTTTGCGACCATAATCGCCGGACCTCTGCCATTGCACACATGGTGGGATTATTTGCCGTGACCCCGCCGTCGATGAGCCAGCGCTCATCCAGCTCCTGCCCTAAGTTCATGCCATGGGTAGGAAAGTATGTCGGTGCGGCACTGCTGGCATCAGCTACATCGCAACTCCTGAGCGGGAGGTGGTCTGCCTCGGTTGTTTTTATGACGCAGGGCTTGCGGTCTTCGACACTGTACGTCACCGCCAGCACGTGTCGATTTTTGGCTGCTCCCTGGGCCAACGATGCGTCGCCAAACTTCTCGGCCAGTACCGCAGACTTGCCCTTGCCCTCGTACTTAGGCGCATTGACCCCGTCTAACTCAAAGACACCACGATTTTCAGTAAAAATAGCCGCAGCATTTTCGGCATTATAGAGCTGGTTGATGTCCTCCATTGTCAGGTCGGTTGTTGCTAATGCCAGAGCAATGATTGCACCGGTACTGGTTCCCGCATAAAAGTCGACGCAGTCGCGCAGTGACGTGTCATGTTTTGTCGTGAGCACATCGTTCACCCTGTACAGAAACTGGGTCGTAGCGGCGCCGCGAATGCCCCCGCCATCAAGCGATAAAATCAATCTAGCCATGTTGTGTCCCTCAAGCCTGATCCACAGTCACAACTTAGCCGCAGGGTGCGCCAGAATTGATGTCTGTGTGGATTACAGTGTAGACCAGACCGGCTTTTTTAGCATAACGTAGAGGACAACCGCCCCCGGGCGTGAAGCCAGCAACACTGCCCTGCTTTATGTGCAGGCTGATATTACCGTTAACCCGATTTAGAAAAAATCGAAATCCTTGTGAAGTGCGTAATCACACCATGAAAAAATACCTACTCCCTGATATTCGGTGACGGACATGCTCACCGGCAACAGGAACCGCGCTGGAAGTTAATTTGAAGCGAACGATAAAATTATGGCTATTAGCTGGTTTGATGGTGGTCAGTGTTCTTTTCCCGACACACCTGCGCGCTGCGACAACGGCAATGGATACCTGGCCGTCGTCAGTTCATAGTCACCTGTCGACGCTTCGAAACCAGCCCAAACAGGTGATCAGTGCCATCGATCAACAGCTGGCAAGCGAAACACGGCCTCAGCACAAAGCGGCTTACTATGCTCTGTTAAGCAGGGCTTACTCTGCGCTGATGCTGCCGGCTACAGCAGCAGAGCACGCCGATACCGGTTTGTCCCTGGTAACGCGAAAAGACCACCCGTGGCTGTTTCACAACCTCGCAGTAGCCAAAGCAGAGGCATTGGATGATAAGGGCGAGCCTGGTAAGGGTAAGTCGCTGACGCTGGCAGCGATAAACTGGGCCAGGGACAATGCCTCGATGGATTTGCTGAGTTATGCAATGAGCGTAGACGGCCGCCTTAGTCTGACACTCAGTGCCACTGATGATGCGCTGGCGACATTTCAGCGGGGTTACACCCTGGTGCAGTCCCACGATACGTTGTTACAACCCGGTGACTTTGCCAGCCTCATCGCACTGGTGTACGAATACCGTAATGAGCCGGATCTGGCGTTACCTTATTACCAGGAAGCCTACGAGTACTATCTCGCACATGATATAAAACTTGAGCTCGCCAACACCATTTTTGGCCTGGGTAAGGCCAATCTTAATCTCGGTCATCGCGATAAGGGCATGGCGCAACTCAGGCAGTCAGCTGAACTCGCACTGGAAATCAGCGATCGTCAGGGCGCAGCCTACAGTTATCAGGTGATAGCCGGACAATTAATCGAAGAAGGCAACTTAGCCAAAGCAGAAAGCTATCTGGATGACGCGCTGGCAATTTTTTCCGATGCCAACAACCGCTTCATGCAGATAAATGTGCTCTTGTCACTCAATGAAATAGCCGCAAAGCAGACCCGCTACACTTACAGTCTGACACTGCTGGATCAGGCACAGTCATTAGCCTCCGGTGATGCCTTCTTGCCGTCTAAGATTGCCATTAACGAGCGAAAGTCACAGTTATTTGCCAGTCTCGAAGAGTTTGAAAAAGCGTACCAGCTCATGCTGATCAACACCGCCCTGAAGTCGCGTCTGAACCGCCAGCAGAACTCTGAACGGCTGCTGGAGTTAAAAACCCGCTTTGAGGTGGAGCAGCAACAGGCACAAAATGCATTGCTCAAAGAGCAGAATTTACGCCAGCAGACAATGCTGTCCAGTGAGCAGAAACTGCAGCGTTATAGCTATGCGGTAGTCGTTCTGCTGCTGGTTATTTGTCTACTTTTTGGCTTTATGTATATTAATTCCAGGCGGCATCAGGAGCATCTTGAAAAGCTGGCGAATGAAGACGAGCTGACTGGTCTTATCACCCGTCGCCATGCACTGGCGCAGTTCGAGCACCACCTGTCTCTCACCCGACGCCATGGTACGCCGCTGGCAGTGGCACTGCTGGATCTCGACTTCTTTAAACAAATCAATGACTCATTCGGACACCAGACCGGCGATGCCGTATTACGGGAATTCGGCAAACTGGCGTTGCGCTCGTTCCGCTCTACCGATCTTCTCTGTCGGATTGGCGGAGAAGAGTTCCTGTTTCTGTTTCCGCATACTGAGGTATCCAAAGCCCAGTTGTTGCTGCAACGATTTGCTGTCGCGGTGCGGGATATTCCTCACACTATTGGTAAGCCGGAGCTCAGCGTCTCGGTTTCTGTGGGCGTAACCGCACACGTAAGTACGGAATCAGAGAGTACAATGCTGGCGCAAGCCGACAAGGCGTTATACCAGGCAAAAGCCGAAGGACGTGATAAAATAGTCAGCCTGCTCTAAACGGGTTCACGGCTTGACGATGTATGGCTGATGCGCATGACACTACCGATCACGTACTAACAAAAGACGGCTTTGTGCTTAGCAAGCGCGCTATCGTACAACAGCGCCAGACGGTCATCGAAATCTGGCTTACCACCGATGACGGCCCGGTCCGTCTTCTCACACCGCCTCAGGCATTTTGTTGCTTCGCTGACGCGCAGCACGTGTCACGTCTGCTGGCACTAGCCCGGGCTCAGGGTGTACCGGTACGCCCTGTCTCTCAACCGTTTAAAAAGCTCGATCAGCAGCCCGCTGTCATGCTTAAAACCCGTCTGGAGTCGCAGCATAATTCGTTGCGCCGCCTGGCCAGGCAGGAAGGGATTACGTTGTACGAAGCGGACGTGAGGCTCCCGGACAGATTCTTGATGGAGCGGTTTATTTTTGGTGCGCTGGCCTACCGGCCAGCAACTGACGCCAACCAAAACCAGCTCGAAAACGCCAGAGTGCGTCCCTCTGCCTATGTGCCTACCCTGCGCAGCCTGACGCTCGACATCGAATGTGACGAGCATGAAAACCTGTATAGCATTGCGCTGGCCGGTGATGATGTCGCGGTCGTGATGATGGTAGCGCCTCCTGTTTTGCCTGAGCCGTCACCCGATGAGGCATTTCAGCTGATACTCTGCGATGACGAAGTCAGTCTGCTGACAACCTTTGAGGTGCAACTGCGCAAGGCCGATCCCGACGTGATCCTGGGCTGGAACATCAAACAGTTTGATTTCGCCGTCCTGGCGCGGCGGGCGGCGCGCCAAAAACGCCCGCTCAGGCTGGGGCGTCAAGGCCTGCCGCTGGCTACACGCGAATGGGACAACGGTCAGGTCATTGTCGATATTCCCGGGCGCAGCGTAGTGGATGGCATTGAGTCGCTCAAAACCATGACCTACCAGTTCGACAGCTTTTCGCTCCAGCATGTTGCCTATGAACTGCTGGGAAAAGGCAAACTCTTACACGAAAACAACCAACTCGATGCCATTAAGCGCCAGTATCGCGAGACTCCCATTGCGCTCGCACGCTACAACTACCAGGATTGCACACTGGTTAATGAAATTGCGCAGCACACTAACATGCTCGACTACCTGGTACTGCGCAGCACCCTGACGGGGCTGGAGCTGGGCCGTCCGGGTGGCAGTGTTGCAGCGTTTCTGAACGTCTATTTACCGCGCCTGCACCGCGCCGGGTATATCAGTAACGTGCGCCCTGAAGACGGCGGACTGGCCAGCCCTGGCGGCTATGTGATGGAGTCGCATCCGGGATTGTACAACCATGTGGTGGTGCTCGATTTTAAGAGCCTCTACCCGTCCATTATTCGCACCTTTTGTATCGACCCTATGGGCCTTGCTGAGGGACTGGCTAACCCTGAGACCGCCATTGAAGGGTTCAAAGGCGCATGTTTTTCCCGCGACAAACACTTTTTACCTGACATCATTGCCGGGCTCTGGCACCAGCGCGATGCGGCCAAACGCAGTGGCGATGCACCGCGTTCACAGGCCATCAAAATTCTCATGAATTCGTTTTACGGCGTGCTGGGCAGTGGCGGCTGTCCGTTCTACGACACACGCTTAGCCAGCTCCATCACCCTGCGTGGCCATGAGATCATGCAGCTGACGGCTACCTGGATACGTGAAGCAGGTTTTGAGGTGATCTATGGTGATACCGACTCAACCTTTGTGCACCTTCGTGACGCCACCGACCGGGCTCATGCCATCACCTTAGGGCAACAGTTAGAGCGCACCATTAATCAGCGCTGGCGCAAGCGCCTGGCCGAAAAATATGCCCTTGACTGTTATCTTGAAATTGAGTTTGAAACACATTACGACACCTTTTTTATGCCCACCATCCGAGGCTCCAGCCAGGGCAGCAAAAAGCGCTATGCCGGGCTGACCTACACCAACGGTGAGCCGCGAATGATATTCAAAGGGCTTGAGAATGTGCGCTCTGACTGGACAAACCTGGCCAAGCAGTTTCAGCACGACCTGTACAGCGCCGTGTTCGCTCAACGGGCTGTTGATACGCTGGTAAAGCAGGTGGTAGGCGAAATCAAAGCCGGTCAGCGGGATGACGCGTTAGTCTATGCCAAGCGCCTGAGAAAACCGCTATCACATTACACCAAATCACAGCCGCCGCACGTCAAAGCGGCGCGATTGGCAGCACAGCAGTATACTGAGAAAGGTCAGCCAGCCCCCTTTCAACCGGGTACCAAGGTTCGCTACTTCATGACGACGCAGGGACCACAGGTGGTCGACCATCGCACTGCGCCACTGGATTATGATGACTATATTGAAAAACAAATTCGCCCCATAGCACAAAGTATTCTGCCGCTCATTGGTCTGGACTTCGATGAGCTGTGCGATGACCAACTACACCTGTTTTAGCTAAGGAACTTTAGCGGTCAGCGCCCCTTCCTCGTCGGCGAGCCTGACTTTTTGTCCGGCGGTCAGGCGCTCAGCACCTCGCGTTACCACCGGCGCGTCACTGGCTATGTCGCCAAAGACTTCGATGCGATCGCCCATGCCGATTCCGGTGGTCACCGCCACCTGCCGCGCCTGGTTGTTTTCATCCACCTGGTAAACGAATGCACCGGCTTTGCGAAGCACCAGCGCGTCTCGCGGCACCGTCATACCATGATGGCTTTCACTGTTGGGTAACGCTACCCGCACCGCACCGCCGATGGCAAAGTCGCCGGGCTGCAGCGCAACGCGTATTTCCATCATACGGGAACGCTCATTGCCCACCGGCACAATCGCACGTATTGCCTGTTCGCGGGTATGGCGCTGATCACTGACGGCTACCTGCATGCCATTTTCAATGAACGGTATTACGCTTAGCGGTGCGCGGACCGTGACATCCACACGGCTGGGATCAACCACTTGCAGCAGTGTCTGCCCAACCTGAATGTATTCGCCCTGTGATTGCAGTCTTGCCACTACCACGGCGGTAAACGGTGCCTTTACGTGACTGCGTGAAATTCGGTACTCGGTAAGCGCTTTGCGCGCCTCTGCCTGGGCCAGTTCCTGACGCGCAATTTCCAGCTCAGCAACGGTAGCTTCAACCTCATTTTGTGACAGGTTCTGTTTCAGCGCCATACGCTCAAAACGCTCAAGTCGTTTCGCCAGCATGGTGACACTGGCTGACCAGCGGGCAACTTGCGCCTCTTCCTGCTTCAGCGTCAGGGTTAGCCGGGTATCATCGATAGTAGCCAGAACCTCACCTTCAGATACGACATCGCCAACGTCAGCCAGCCAGGTAATACGCCCCTCTACCTCTGCCGCCAGTGCTGCATCCGCACGGCTTATCACTGTACCCGGCACCCAGATTGTCTCGGCTATCATTTGCTCTTTGACATCATCAATCTCAACCAGTGCCGGAGGGGGCCCCTCAGGCTGCTCCTGGGCTGCAGTATACTGAATTGGCATCAACGCCAGCATGAAAGACAGCAATACACGACTGTGGAGGTTGGCAAGTTTCATTTCGATGTCCTTTACACGTTATCAGTATATTTTGATTGCTTGGCGGTACTCAGACCGCCAGACGGGATGTCCAGCGCGCTGTCCCGTTGTATAAACGGCAAGCGGAAAGTCAGTTGCAGCAGCGTGGGTAATAGCAGCAGCGTAAACAAGGTGCTGACGGCCATTCCGCCGACGATGACTGCGGCCAGGCCACGGTAGATAACACTGCCTGCTCCGGGCAATAAAAGCAGTGGCAGCATGCCGAAAATTGATGTCAGCGTACTCATGAAAATAGGACGTAACCGCAGCAGAATAGCCTGGTGCACGGCTTCACGGCGCGCCATTCCCTCACGCTCACCATTGCGCGTTTGATGGACCAGCAATATGGCGTTGTTCACCACGAGTCCGAGCAGAATGATAAAGCCGATCATGGTCAGCAGATCCATAGGCTGGAAGGTCACCAGGTTGAGCAATCTGATCGCGATCACGCCGCCCACTGTTGCCAGAGGAATCGACAACACAACCAGGATACTGTCTTTTAACGAGCGAAACAGCCCGGCCATCAGCATAACCAACAGGCCCATGGCTAACAGAAAGTTCTGGCTCATTGTGGCGATAGCCTGCTTAAGGCTGTCGGCGCTGCCGCCGTACTGAATGCTGCCATCAACCGGCATGGCGGCCATCAGCACAGGCTCAATATCACTTTTAAGCACGGTCATGGCTTCTTCGAGCGTCATGCCTTCCGGCGGGTTAAAATTCAGTGTCAGTGTTCGTTTGCCTTCCACGCGTTGAATGCGCGATGGCCCAACGGTACGCTCAATAGTAACCAGGTCGCTCAACCGCACCAGTTCTCCATTAGGGGCGACCACAGGGGTAGCGGCGAGCATCTCAGGAGTGTCCCAGGGGCTGGAGCGGAAAATAATATTGAGCCGTTTCACGCCATCAAAGTATTCCCCCACGTACATCCCGTCACCCAGCGCCCGCACCAGGTTGGCGACCTCGGAGCGCTGGTAACCAAGCTCCATAATACGCGCGTCACGCGGGTGGAACTGCAGTTCAGGTTCGGCTTGCTCAAGGCTGGGATTGGCTTGTACATTGGCACCCGGGAAGCGCTCCTGTAGCAGTCTCAGGCCTTTTGCTGCTGCAGCCACGAGCCCTTCCTGATCAGTTGCCTGCAAATTCACATTGATTGAGCGACCATTGCCAAACCCTCCGAAAAGGTTGCCCTGCATCGCGAAGGTTTCGGTATCCGGCAGGTCTTTGAGTATCTCG
Source organism: uncultured Alteromonas sp. (assembly GCA_964508695.1). Classification (GTDB taxonomy): domain Bacteria; phylum Pseudomonadota; class Gammaproteobacteria; order Enterobacterales; family Alteromonadaceae; genus Alteromonas. The sequence goes on along the minus strand of CAZDUT010000061.1, from coordinate 1,920 downwards.
TCTCTGACCAGGGCTTCGAGCGCTTTCACCCTGGATTGATCGCTGGCGCGTACGCCGAGTGTTCCGCCATTTCCCCAGGTAATGATATAGTAGTTTTTCAGTGCCGGGGACTTCTCTCCTTTCATGTAGGGCTCAAGGCGCCTGACCACTTTGCTCATAACATCATTTTCAATGAATCCCTCACTGGCACCTGCCGGAAAATTAAAGAAAGCGTCCACCGCATCCCGCTTAACCGGCGGCAGATAATCCAGCTTGGGCAACAGTGTAACTGTGCCGACAATTGGCACACTCATTAATATCAGGATCAGCGCCATACGCCGAACCGGGGTTGACGACAGACGCATAATGCCACTGGCTGTGCGTGCCCACAGACCAGCCAGTTTATCCTCAGGCATATCTTTATTCAGCCAGCGCACGGCGATTACCGGAAGTACCGTGACAGCGACAATCATCGATATGGTGACGGCAATGGCAATGGTCAGCGCCAGATCTGCGAATAACTGTCCCTCTACGTCACTGAGAAACATTACCGGTATAAATATCGCTACCGTGGTCGCGGTTGAGGCCATCAACGCACCAAAAACTTCCTTGGTGGCGGCATAGCTGGCTTCCTGTGCATCGCGAATACTGCGCCGCTTGCGGACAATGTTTTCAAGCACCACAATCGCCGCATCCAGTACCATACCGACCGCAAACGCCAGGCCGGCCAGCGAAATAACGTTTAGCGTACGACCGGTTAACTTAAGCATGACAAACGTGCTGAGCAGCGAAATAGGGATCGCCAGCGCGACAATCAGCGTGGCACGAAACTGCCGCATAAACAGCCATAAAATCCCGATTGCCAGCATGACACCGATAAATAAATTGCTGGTTACCAGGTTTACCGCCCGGTAAATGAAAACAGAGGCGTCGAAAGACTGGGCCATCGTCAGGTTTTCGCCGGACAGCATTGATGTGTTTAATTCATCGACCCTGGCTTTAACGGCTTCGAGCGTTGCCAGTACGTTGGCACTGTTCTCCCGGTCCACCCGAATCGAGATCGCCTGGTTTCCGTTTTGAACACTGTAATTACTTCCGTCCGCACGCTGAATTTTAATGTCTGCAATATCAGACAGTGTAACCGGGCTACCGTTTCGCCATTCCAGTATCATATCGCCCATGGCCTGAGGCTCATATTTACCTTCGAAACGCAGCGTATAGCGTCGCCGTCCGACGTCAACAAAACCGCCTGAAACGTCGTTCGCACTGCCAAGCATGCTTGCGATATTGGTGACATTAATGCCTAATTCGGCGGCGCGATAAGGGTCGAAAACAATCTGAAATTCTTCGGCACCACCCACCCCACTTTCCATACGCGCCTGCGCAACGCCGGGAATTGCTTCTATTTCAGGCCGGATTTCATTCTCAAAGTAAGTAACATAGCTATTAATCGGGTTCGGATTACCCGGCAGTCGTTGCAAAAAAAAGTAGGTCAACGCCGGGCCGCCGCCGCCCCAACCGCCCAGCATGATGTTGGGAGACAAGGCGTCTCGAGGAAGCGGCGGTACACGGTTCATGCGGCTGATCACATCGATGATCGTTTTCTGCATGTCAGTTTCTAAACCGAACTCAAGGTTAATCCATGCATTTCCCTGGTTTGCCCAGGCATTCATGCTGTGAAGGCCCGGGATTCCCTGCAAGACCTCTTCCTGGGGTTCGAGAATTTCTGACTCAATCTCCTGAGGAGACGCTGCACGCCAATTGGTCTGTATTGAGATCGTTGGTCGTTCAATATCCGGAAACAGCTGGATGGGAAGTGAAAATAAACAATACAGTCCCAGTGCCATAACAATAGTGATGACAATGGAAACGCCCGAGGCATTTTTAATGGCGGCGCGCGTTATGTCCATGCGGTAGGCTCACGGCTTTTAATTATGCGAT
>CAZDUT010000060.1:0-14392 GCA_964508695.1 uncultured Alteromonas sp. | reverse complement strand
AAATAACCGCTCTTGGCTTTATCTCCCCCGGAACGACAGGCCCCCTTCCCGTCCTATGGCCCCGGGGGGAGCCCGCAGAGCGCTAGTGGTGCTGCGCTTCTTTACGCTTTCGTCGACGTTCCATATACAGCTTACTGATGATGCTACTTAGATTACTGATGTTAAACACGGTGCCGAAAATGCTGCCTACCGATATTGAGTAAATCAGACCGAGTGACTCCGCAACCAGGAACCACTGACGAATACGCATGGCATCACGCAACATAATAGAACCGACGGTAAAAATCAGTGATGAGGTGTAGGCAACAATGATAAGCGGCCCATGGTCCAGCCCGAACCATTCATAAATGAAAAAGCCGATGTTCGCCGCTACAAAGAAAAACAGGACCGACTTACCGCGATACTTCAGTGCCACAATATTACGAATACTCGCCAACAGCGTACCAATGCCCGCTGCCATCGCATCGAGCATAAAAAAGTGAATACTTACACTCATTAACGCGAAAGCCGAGACAAACAGATAGTTTTCTACCTTATTTTGTCTGTAGCCTATAAAATTCAGCACAACGGCCAACGCGCCGAACCCTTCAGCAAGCATTTGCATAGTGATTTCATACCTTCTCTGCGGGAATCGCCGTCGAGGCGCTTCCTGATTACCAGTCAGAGACAACCATATCTTTGCCGTCTCATGTGCTGGCGCATCATACTGATCCTGTCAGAAAAGTGCCAGCGCCATGCGGCATGGGATAACCGTCAATCAATGTCAGAAGTTGAGATAATACGGCTGGCAGAGGGATTTATACTGAGGGGTATAATGACCTCCCTGATCACGGATGGTCAGTACAGATACCGGCGCATTACCCGCTTTTCTGCTGAAACACAGCGCCGATACATACGCGTGCTTGTCTGGGTTGTGCCGAATATCCAGCCGGCGCTGCAACGCCAGCCCCTGCGCCCTCGCCGCTGAAACAACCAGTGGTGCGGTTTCTGCAGGGTAAAGACAATACAACTCACCATCAGGTAATAAGTAAGCGCTCGCAAACTTAAAAAGCATTTCAGGCGACAGCGTATCCGTTTGACGTGCCATTTTTCTCGCCGGGGTTTGCCGGGTGTAGGCGGACGTTTTTGCCTCAGGTGCAGCAAAATAAGGTGGGTTGGTGATCATCAGGGAATAACGACGGACAGGCTGCCAGCGGCTAATATCGGTGTGCCTGACAGCTATCCGGGACGCCCAGGGCGAAGCGGTGGCATTATCGTTTGCCTGGCTGACTGCCCCTGCATCAATGTCTACTGCGTCGATAGTCGCCGTCGGGGCGGCGCGCTGCATCAGCATGAGTGACAATATTCCGGTGCCGGTGCCAATATCAAGCATCGTCTGGTGGTGACCGGGCTCTGCCCAACTCCCTAAAATCAGACTGTCTGTGCTAACTTTCATGGCGCACTTATGTTGCCTGATCGTGAACTGCTTACATTGAAATGATGACATGCGGTGCGCCTAAAACTGCTGAAGCTGCACCATTTTCGCAGCGACGTCGCCAGCGCTGACCGGACGGTATTTTTTCAAGGGTCCACGCAGCAGAGGGACAACAAAAGGCGCCAGCGTTTGCGACAGCGACTCCAGCGGGCGGGATTCATCGCGCGCGCCCAGTAGCAATGACGGACGCACTGCAGCTGCATTTTCCAGCTGCGGCATGCGCATGATGGCGTTCTCCAGTTCGCCTTTTACCTTCAGATAAAAGTTATTGCTCGACGCATCAGCGCCCACCGACGAGATCCACACGAAGCTTCGGCATCGTTGCGCCCGAGAGAGCTGCGCGGCAACATGAATATATTCGAAATCAACCCGGCGGAAGGCCGATCTGGAGCCTGCTTTTTTCATTGTTGTCCCGAGGCAGCAATATACATGATCAACCGTAAAGTACCCCTGATACTCCTGCAACGATTCGAAGTCGATGACCACCGGCTCAAGCTTGCCGTGCGGATCGCTAAATAGCGAGTCTGATAGCGGTTTTCTGACAAGCAAACGGACAGTCTGATACCGCGCGTCGTTAAGAAGCCGACGAACAACCTGCTGACCTACCAGCCCGGTTGCGCCAAGTACCAGTGCAGATTTAGAATCACTCAACTTGTATCATCCTGTGTAATCTCTACAATCAACCCTTCGACAGAAAATGAAGAAGACAATAATGAAGAAAATCCTGTTACTCGGAGCTCTCATGCTGAATACAGCCAGTCACGCAGATTCGCTCAACATCGAGCGCATTTTCTCCTCTCCTTCCCTCGATGGCAACGCCCCCCGTGAATTAAAGGTGTCGCCGGACGGAGAACGCGTGACGTTTCTGCGTGGTAAGCAAAGCGATTATGAACAGCTCGACTTGTGGGAATACCACATTGATAGCGGCAAAACGCGCATGCTATTTGATTCCGCCACACTGCTTTCCGGCGAAGAAACGCTGTCAGATGAAGAGAAGGCACGACGCGAGCGTATGCGCCTGTCAGGCTCAGGTATCGTCAGTTACCAATGGTCGGATGACGGCAATGCCTTACTCTTCCCATTAGGTGGCGATGTTTACTACTTCAGGCTGGGCGATGAAAATGCCAAGCGGCTGCTAAATACAGAAGCATTTGAAACCGACATCAAGCTGTCGCCCAAAGGCAATTTCATTTCTTTCATCCGCGACCAGAATTTATTCGTTAAAAACATCAAAACCGGTGAAGAGCGGGCAATTACCACAGAAGGCGGCGAGCATATCAAATTTGGTATGGCCGAATTTGTCGCCCAGGAAGAAATGAGTCGTATGACCGGTTACTGGTGGTCGCCGGATGAGTCATATATCGCATTTACCAAGGTAGACGAAGCGCCTGTCGACAATATTACGCGAACCGAAATCTATGCCGATGATATCAAGCTCATCGAGCAGAAATACCCCAAAGCCGGCACTGACAATGTCATTGTAGAACTGGCAGTGCAGTCGCTGGAAAGCGATAAGCGCACCTGGATTGACTTAGGCAAAAACAAGGATATTTATCTGGCCCGTGGTCAGTGGATGCCTGACAGCGAAACGTTCACTTATCAATGGCAAAGTCGCGATCAGCAGTCGCTTGAGTTGCGTGCCTACCATTTGTCTTCGCAAAAACAGTCCGTATTGTTAACCGAAGGAAGCCCGACCTGGGTGAACCTGCATGATGACCTGCATTTTTTGAAGGCGCGTGAACAGTTTATTTGGGCCTCTGAGCGCGACGGTTTCAAGCACCTGTATCTGTATGACAACAATGGCAAACTGGTACGCCAGTTGACTAAAGGGAACTGGGTGGTCGACAGCCTTGAGGCGATAGACGTTGCCGAGGACATCGTTTATTTCACAGGCCGCAAAGATACGCCGCTGGAAAGCCACTTATATTCAGTCTCGCTGGATGGCAACGACATTACCAAAGTCACTGAGCGTGATGGCTATCATGAGATCACGTTTAGTCAGGATGCATCTATTTATATCGATCGCTTCTCCACGGCTAACACCCCGCCGCAGGTCAGCTTGCACAAGGCAAACGGCGAGCAGATCACCTGGCTGGAAGAAAACGCAGTGAACGATGATCATCCGCTGGCCCCCTACATGGACAGCTGGACCAAGCCAGAGTTTGGCGAACTGACCACCAAAGATGACGCGACACTGATGTATCGCCTGTACAAGCCACAAGACACCAGCAAGAAGCACCCGGTTATCGTTTATCTTTATGGTGGTCCGCATGCGCAGGTAGTCACTAACAGCTGGGGAGGCAACCGCGGCCTGCTCATGCAACACTGGGTTGACCAGGGATACGTGGTGTTTTCACTGGATAACCGCGGCTCAAACTACCGGGGTAAAGCCTTTGAAGATCCCATTTATAAGCAGATGGGCAGTATAGAGGTAGACGACCAGGTACGTGGTGTGGAATTTTTGCGCACCCTCCCCTATGTTGACCCGGAGCGCATTGGCGTACATGGCCATAGCTATGGCGGCTATATGACGCTGATGACCATGTTCAAGGCCGGCGACTACTTCAAGGCCGGGGTGGCAGGTGCACCGGTCACCGACTGGCGGCTCTACGACACCCATTATACCGAACGCTATATGGGCACGCCGAAAACCGATGATGCTGCTTATACCGCATCGTCGGTATTCCCCTATGCCAAAGACCTCAAAGGCCCGCTGCTGATTTATCACGGAATGGCGGATGATAATGTGCTGTTTACCCACAGCACCATGCTGTATAAGCATTTACAGGATTTGGCTATCCCCTTTGAAACCATGGATTATCCGGGTAAAAAGCACAGTATTCGGGGCAAACAGACCGGAATTCACCTGTACCACACCATTACGAATTTTTTTGACAAGCACTTAAAGCCATAAGTCACTAAAATATATAGAAAAAAGGCACAACACTGGTTGTGCCTTTTTTGTTTTTGTCAAGAGAGAAACATTAAATTTAGACGAAACATTTGTTACTCGCGGTAAGTTACGGTAGCTTAGAAATAGAGCAATCGCTCATCACGCTTCACCATAAAAATAATAAAAGTTGCGTGAAAACAACAACAAGTAGAGAAGAGTAGTTTCTATGATCAAAAAAGTATTTACCCCCTCACTTATCGCCGCAGCAATGGCACTGAGTGCAGGTAACGCACAGGCAGAGCAGGATTCTCGTTATATCATCCAGGTAGACAATGCAGGCAAAGGTGTTGTTAAAGCATTGGCCAAACAGTCTGGTGCAGAAATCAAAGTAGATGCAGATGGATTTATTGCAGCAACGTTCGACGGCAAAACGCTGAGCGAAGTAAAAGGATTACTCAACAACCCTCATGTAAAACTGGTAGAACAGGATCACCGTCGTGTGCCAATGGCACTTTATGAAGATGACGCTGGCAACCCTGATACCACACAAATTACACCGTATGCCGTCTATCAGGCGCAGGCAGACCAGGTGGTTTTCGATCCTAATGCCGGCATGAAAGTGTGTGTCATTGACTCTGGTCTGGATGACTCAAACCCAGACTTCGTCTGGAGCAACATCACCGGTGACAACGATCCCGGTACCGGTAACTGGTTTGACAATGGCGGCCCACACGGTACGCACGTTGCCGGCACTATTGGTGCGGCGGACAACAGCTACGGCGTTGTCGGTATGGCACCTGGTGTAGACATGCACATCATCAAAGTGTTTAACGAATCAGGCTGGGGTTATTCTTCGGATCTGGCGCAGGCAGCACAGCTTTGTTCACAAGCCGGTGCCAACGTTATCAATATGAGCCTCGGTGGCGGCGGTGCCAACAGCACTGAAGAAAGCGCCTTTGAAAGCTTTGTAGCTGATGGCGGCCTGGTCGTGGCAGCAGCCGGTAACGACGGCAATAACGTTCGTTCATACCCTGCGGGATATCCGGCGGTAATGATGATCGGTGCCAACGATGGCGACGACAACATTGCGACGTTCTCACAGTACCCGTCGTGCACCAGTGGCCGCGGTAAAAACGTCACCACCGACGAGACCATTTGTGTAGAAGTCACAGCTGGTGGTGTCGATACGCTGTCTACCTACCCTGCCGGTGGTGCAACGCTGGCGTCTATGAGTGCGGATGGCCAGGGCTTTGCGGCGTCGGCCATGGAAAACTCTGGCAGCGCCTCAGCGGACACCTATTTCATGGGTATCGGCGACAGTGTTGACGCTGGTGCAGCTGGCAAGGTTTGTATGATTGATCGTGGCAGCATCTCGTTCTACGACAAAGTTGCAAACTGTGAAGATTCAGGCGGTGTTGGTGCAGTTATCATCAATAACGAGTCTGGCATGCTGTATGGCACACTGGGTGAAACCAATGACACTACTATCCCGGCAGTTGGTGCCGCGCTTGAAGATCGCAGCGCACTGTTAGCCGCCACCACAGCCACCATCGATATTGGTGCGAGTGACTATGGCTACATGAGCGGTACCTCTATGGCAACGCCAGCGGTTGCAGGTGTAGCGGCCCTGGTATGGTCTAACCACCCACAATGTACCGGCACAGAAATTCGTGACGCGCTGAAAGCGACTGCACGTGACGCTGGCGCAGCAGGCAAAGACGTCTACTTCGGTTACGGTATTGTGCAGGCAGCCGATGCCAGCGATTACCTGACAGCCAATGGCTGTGGCGGCGGTGACGGCGGCGGCGACCCTGTCGGCGGCGACCTGTCTCTGACCGTGAGCGGTTACAAAGTAAAAGGCTCACAGATGGCTGATCTAAGCTGGTCTGGTGCATCGAGCTCTGACGTTGACGTTTATCGCAACGGCAGTGTTATCGCCACGACTGCGAATGACGGTGCTTATACCGACACGCTGAACAGCAAAGGCGGCGGTGTATATGACTACCAGGTTTGCGAAGCAGGTACCACAACCTGTTCAGCAACATACACGCTGGTATTCTAATCACTACTGATAAGTGAAAAAACGCGGGCTTGCCCGCGTTTTTTTATATCTGAAAATCATCGTTCAGTGTGCAGCAGTATATTTTCAACCCGCAAGGCATGACTACGCTAACTTTTCACACTCCACAGCTACTCAAAAAATGGTAGGGTAGACAAAATGTTATTGTTTTTGTGTAACCAAGTATGCTTGTACTACCTACCTTTAAAGATGTCGATGCGGCCTACCAACGTATTCAGCCTTCGATCCAGAAAACACCGCTTGTCGAGTCACATTTACTGAACAGCTGGTTCGGTCACCGCATCCTGTTTAAAGCAGAATGCCTGCAATCGACCGGTGCGTTTAAATTGCGAGGTGCGACTAATTTTCTGGCCAAGCGCAAAGCACTCAACACACTACCTGAGCGGGTAGTGGCTAACAGCTCAGGCAACCATGCCCAGGCGGTGGCCAAAGCAGCCAGTGAATTTGGGATCCCGGCGACGATTTTTGCCAGTGAAACGATTTCTCCGGTTAAAGCCGCGGCTACTCAGGCCTATGGCGCCACGCTCAAATTATTTGCCACCCGTGAGGACGCCGATGCGGCGGTTGAAGCCGCCGCCAGTGAATCCGGAACGGTTTGGATCCCGCCTTACAACCATCCTGATATTATTGCCGGTCAGGGTACCGCCGCGCTTGAGGCATTCTCGCAAACCGGCACCGTGGACGCGGTGTTTGCACCCTGTGGCGGTGGCGGGCTATTGAGCGGCACATTGCTGGCTACCCGCGAAAAAATGCCAGACGCGCTGGTCATCGGCGCTGAGCCCCAGGCCGCCAACGACGCGTCGCGCTCACTCCAGTGCGGCGAAATTGTTCGTCTTGATGGTCCGCCGAACACACTTGCCGACGGCGCAGCGACGCCTTCGGTGGGCGATTACACCTTTGCCTTTTTACAACAGCTCGATGACTTTTATGAGGTCGACGAGCAGCAAATCTGTTATTGGACACAGTGGCTGCAGCACCTGTTAAAGCTGCACATCGAACCTACCTGCGCCATGACCATGGCCGCCGTGGCAGCCTGGGCGGTAAACACGCCTCCCGGCCAAACTGCTCTGGTGATGTTATCCGGCGGTAACATCAGCGCATCTGCCATGCGCGCTATATGGCAAACCGATTACCTTACCCAGCCCCCGATTATTGCGTCACAAGGAGTCAGCGAATGACATTTAATAAGTCTCTGGTTACATCCCTTGCAGCTGCGCTGCTATTGTCTGCAACAACCGGTTTTGTGCATGCCGCGACAACGCTGGTTCACAATGTCAACGGCTATACCCTTGATGAGACCGGTGAACTCACACAGTTTTCATCACTGGTGTTTGAGGACGGAAAGGTCATTGCGTTAGACGCGCAGGCGGAAGCGGCGACATTCGACCGTGTGATTGACGGTAAGGGCAACACCATGCTGCCAGGCCTTATTGATGCCCACGGCCATCTGTTAGGACTGGGCGCAAACCTGCTTGAGGTGGATTTACGCGATGCGCAAAGCGCCGTTGACGCGGCGGACACCGTCGCGGCTTACGCGCTGGGCCATCCACAGCAACCCTGGCTGGTAGGTCGTGGCTGGAACCAGGAGCAATGGCCTGACAGGGCATTCCCCACAGCGAAGCAGCTGGACGACAAACTTGCCTCTCGGCCAGTATGGCTGGTTCGCGTGGACGGTCACGCAGGCTGGGCAAACAGCAAAGCCCTGGCGATGGCAGGTATTGATGCGGATACCCCTGATCCCCAGGGCGGGCAAATTGTGCGTGATGCACAAGGTAACGCCACCGGCGTTTTAATTGATAATGCGATGGCGCTGGTTGAATCGCAGTTGCCTGAAGAAAGCAATGAACAGCTCACTGCGCGTCTTAACGCCGCCGGCAGTCACTTACTGGCCAATGGCATTACCAGCATGCACGATGCGGGCATCAGTCATCGGGTGTATGACTTTTACATGGCGCAAACCTTAAACCAGCAAATGCCGGTGCGCGTTTATGCCATGCTTGCTGCCACCGATCCCAAGCTTAACGTCATGCTGGATAATGGTATTGTCACCTCCCCCAACGACTTCCTGCATATTCGCTCAGTGAAGGCCTATGGGGACGGCGCATTGGGTAGCCGTGGAGCTGCGTTGCTCGCGCCCTATTCCGATGCACCGCACCAGCATGGTTTACTGCTTACCCAGCCTGACGATATGGACGCTTTATTTACCCGCGTGTTACGCGCAGGCTTTCAGCTTAACTACCATGCGATTGGTGATAAAGCGAACCGTTTGGCCCTCGATGCGTTTGCCCACACCTTTAGCACATCAGGTGGCAAGGCGTTGCGTAACCGCATCGAGCACGCCCAGGTCGTGGCACCCGACGACCTGCCGCGCTTTTCACAGCTGGGCGTTCTTCCTTCAATGCAGCCCACCCATGCCACCAGTGATATGAATATGGCAGAAGATCGGATAGGGGAAGCCCGTATGGAAGGCGCCTATGCCTGGCAAACCCTGCTTAAATCCGGCATCGCACTGCCGCTCGGCTCAGACTTTCCGGTGGAACTGGCCAACCCGTTTTACGGCATTCATGCCGCCGTCACCCGTCAGGACAGAAACAATAATCCGGTAGACGGTTGGTATGCTCACGAAGCATTAACCGTAGAACAGGCATTCAGGGGCTTTACGCTGGATGCGGCCTATGCGGCCCACATGGAAGACAAGATCGGCACACTGACACCGGGTAAGTGGGCAGATTTCATCATTATCGACAGAGACATTTTTGCGATCCCGGCCGAGGATTTATGGAAACCTGAAGTACTGGCCACCTATGTAGCAGGCGAGAAGCAGTTTGAGACGTCGCGCTAAATGGTAAAACTGAATCGTGGCATTGGCCTTGCCGCGGCATCTTTTCTGGTGCTCAACGGGCTTATTGGCGCAGGTATTTTTGCCCTGCCCGCGCGCATGGCTGATACATTGGGCGCCGCCAGCCCCTGGATATTCTTACTCTTCGGACTGCTGATGCTGTCAGTGGTCTGGTGCTTTGGCCAGCTGGCGGCCCGCTTCAATGAAACCGGTGGCCCCATTGTTTATGCCCGCGCCGGTTTTGGCGCGTTTACCGGTTTTCAGACCGGCTGGCTGTACTATCTGGCCCGCGCCACTGCAATTGCCGCCAATATGCATGTACTGCTGCTGTATGCCGGTTACGTCTATCCGCCTCTGAATGCCGGTGTCGGCAAATACCTGGCTATCATACTGCTCACCCTTGCCCTGATGTTTATCAATATTGTGGGTATACGGCGCGCGATTGCAGCACTGGATGTGTTAACGGTCCTCAAATTACTGCCGTTTATAGCGTTACTGGGCGTGGGCATGGGCGCAATATCCTCCGACGTGGTTCCCGCCGCACTGCCCTCGCTGGACATTGTCAGCGCCGGTGCACTGTTAACGCTGTACGCATTTATCGGGTTCGAAACGGTGGTGGTGACATCGGGAGAAACCCGCCAGCCAGAAAAAACCATTCCCCGGGCACTGATGATGACCATCATTGCCATTGCAGTTTTTTACTTCGCAGTACAGCTGGTGTACTGGCAGGTCATGGGTAACACAACACCAGAAGCTGCCCCGCTGATTGCCCTGAGTGAGGTGCTGCTGGGCCCATGGGGCGCGCTTGTCATGACATTGACGGCGGTATTTTCAGTGGCCGCCAACTTGCTCGCCAATGTGATTTCCACCTCCCGCCTTACCTATGCCATGGCCGAGGAGCGAACGCTGCCCGCGGCACTGGCCCGCCTGCACCCGCGCTTTGCCACGCCACACATTTCCATCATCGTGTTGGGCGTTTTCGCCGGGATAATGGCACTGAGCGGCAGCTTTGTATGGCTCGCCATAGCCAGCGTACTCACCCGACTGGTGGTTTATGCGGTGTGTATTTTATCGCTGCGCCGGCTGACAAAAGGGCAACGTTCGCCAGGCCTGAACCGGCTTACCTTAAACACCGTTCCCTGGCTTGGTCTGGTTGTCTGTATCTGGGCCGCCGCACAGTCTGAGTTGTCTGCCTGGTTGCTGCTCAGTGCAGAGGTCGTGCTTGGCGCCATCATATACCTTGCATGGCAACGAAAACGGGCAGCCTGAGCTGCCCGATACCTTTGTTGCTGAATCGGCTTAGGCTTCCGGGTAGAGCGTTTTAATCCAGCGCTCTTCGCTGATAAATTCCCAGCCCCATGACGCCCACTCATCGCCCAGGCCGGCATCAATAATTTGTGCCTCTGTTTTGCCGTCAGCTTTGTGCTTTTTGACAATATCGAAGGTGGTTTTAATCATTTCCAGAAACGTTTCGTAAGCGGCTTTGTCACCCAACGGCCCATGACCCGGTATAATCACTGTATCGTCATCTACCTTGGCAAGCAGCGTTTCTACAGAGTCGATATACCCCTTCACACTGCCCCCTGATTTGGTATCAATATAGGGAAAGCGCTCATTGAAAAATAAATCCCCCGTATGCAACACATCGGGCTCTTCAAACCATACCGCACTGTCGCCATCCGTATGGCCTTCCGGCAGGTGCATAACATGGATGGTTTCACCATTGAAGTGCAGCTTCACGCCGTCTTGGTAGGTCACTACCGGCAATGCAGCAGCTTCAACATTCTCGTCGCCAGCCAGTCGTACCCGGACGTTTTCATGGGCAAAAATGGTCGCACCTTTTTGTTCATGAAAGAATGCATTGGAGCCGGTATGGTCACCATGATAGTGCGTATTAATGATGAACCTGGGTTTATCACTGCCCAGCTCACCGAGCGCTGTCGCAATACGCTCCGCCAGCGGCGCGTACTGATCATCAATAATTAGAATGCCATCGTCCCCTGCCGACACGCCGATATTCCCGCCGGAACCCTGCAACATATGAACGGCACCGTTTAACGGCGTATCAGTAATTTTGACATCGGCGAAGCGGTCCTGCGCCATAGCTGTAAAGCTAAACGCGGTAAGAGCAAAAGTAATGAGAGATTTCATAAGCATCCGTGAGTGAGGTCAGTGAATCTGCCTGAAGTATATGTCACCGATGGTCAGTTAGATCATTTATTCAGCGACTGGCTGACCGACATAGCGAAAGCGGGGAACCGTCTCACCATTGACCTCAACCGTCTCCATAAACATCGCCAGAGGCCTCACCCACAGCTCACGCTCACCATAACATGGGCGATACACCACCAAGGCAGACTCATCTTCTGAGTGGGTTGCCACGCCAATCACATCATAGTCGTTTCCCTTATAATGGCGATAGCGTCCTGGTTTAGGTGTTGCGTTGTCAGTCATCCTGGTCCTCCAGCGGTAAATTTAGTTGTTCAATATGGGTAGCATCGGCCAGGCCCACGTGCAGTCCCAGCAGGCGGATCCCCCGCCCACTCGCACGCAGGTATGCCTCTTCCAGCAACGTGTAAAAATAATCCGGCTTGAATGTCGGCTGCCGGTGCTCCACGGTGGTTAACTGAAAATCCTGAAACTTCAGTTTGACGCCCTGACTGCGAATATGCACAGGCTTACCGGTCTTTTCACGGTGCCGGGTAATGCGCTCTTGCATTTTTTCAAGCAGGGTGGGCAAAAAGGCCCGGCACTCATCGAGACTATGAATATCTTCACTTAAGGTACGCTCGACACCGATGGACTTACGCTGGCGTGAGACATTCAGTTCACGCTCATCAATACCGTGGGCACGCTCCCACAGCACCCGGCCAAACTTACCCAGCTCATTGTGAATACGTTCAAACGGATACTGGCGAACATCATTACAGGTGCTAAGCCCCATTCGCTGGAGCTTTTGCATGGTGACATTCCCCACACCGGGTATTTTCTTTAGCGGCATGGCCCGTACAAAGGCATCAAGCTTTTGCGGACTCACCACACATATTCCATCTGGCTTATTTTCATCGCTGGCCACTTTCGCCACAAACTTGCAGGGAGCAACACCCGCCGACGCAGTCAGTCCCAACTCATCGGCAATACGACGACGAATATCCTGGGCAATGAGCGTCGCGCTGCCATTAAACAAGCGCGTATCCGTGACATCCAGGTACGCCTCGTCCAGTGACAAGGGCTCAACCAGGTCGGTGTAATCTGAAAAGATGGCGCGGATTTTCTGTGATTCTCTGACGTAAACATCCATGCGGCCCTTCACCAGTGTCAGATCAGGACACAACCGCATGGCGTAGGCCGTGGCCATGGCGGAGCGGACACCATATTTTCGCGCCGGGTAGTTACAGGTAGAGATCACACCACGACGGTCAGAACTGCCGCCAATAGCGATGGGAATATTCCGCAAGGCCGGGTTATCCCGCATTTCCACTGCGGCGTAAAAGCAATCGATGTCGATATGGATGATGTTACGCAAGATGATGCTCCGCAGCTAACACTGTTTGCACATACAGTACCACAGAATCCTCCTCTTCACAGCATCCGGTATTACCGGCAATAAAAAAGGGCACCCTTGGTGCCCTTTTTTAAACGGTATCGCCCGCCGGTCTACAAGATTTGGTTTTCCTGCCACTCTTTGAGCTTTTTCTCCCGGGCTTCCTGCTTTTCCATACGTGCTTTTTTTCTGTCGCACGGCTCAGGGCAGTCACAGGCCTTTTCAATACCAAGCGCACCCAGTCCGCCGCAACTTCCGGAAATTGACTTGCGCTGCAGCAAATAACCTACCGCCATGGCAAGTACCATGACCAGGAAAAAAACAAACGCAAGAATAAATGTGGACATTACATCCCCCTTAGTTATGCACGTCGACGATGTTATCAAATTCCGACGAGGCGTACTCCTCGAAACCATCATCGGTTCTACGAATTAAAAACACTGCCAGATTTTCAGCTTCAGCTACAGAGCGGGCCATTTCCCAGCCCATCACATTAAACGCTGTTGCCAGGCCATCTGCCGTCATAGATGACGGATGAACGACGGTGACCGATACCAGACTATGCCTGATAGGTTTGCCAGTACGCGGATCGATAAGGTGCGAATACCGCACGCCATTTTCTTCGTAGTAATTGCGATAATCACCCGATGTCGCTATTGCGTTAGTGCCAATTGAGACAATTTTTTGTACGGCGCGTTCCGTTGTCACTGGCTTTTCTATGGCTATCAGCCACTCATCACCATTTCCCCGGTGTCCTTTCACCCGCATTTCACCGCCAATTTCAATGAGATAGTTCTCAATGCTATAGCGCTCAAGCATTTCCGCGATTTGATCGACGCCATAGCCTTTGGCAATGGTTGATAAATCCACATACAGCATCGGGTGCGCTTTTTTGAGACCGTTTTCAGTCACGCTCAGTTTATCCAGCCCGACATAGTCTCTGACGGACGCAATGTCTTCATCGGACGGGATTTTCTCCGGCCGTTTGGTGGGCCCAAAGCCCCACAGGTTCACCAGCGGACCTACGGTAACGTCCAGCACGCCCTTACTCAGTTCACCTAAGCGCAACGCTTCTTCAACAACCACCCGGGTTTCATCCGATACCGCAAAGGAGTTCGTATAGCGGTACTGATTAAACCGTGACAGTTCAGAGGTGGTGTCATAGGTCGACATGAGCTTGTTGATTTCAGCCAACCGTTGATCGACCTTTCCCTGTAGTCCCTCGTCGTCAATATCCTTATTGCCCACATACTTAATATTGTAGGTGGTACCCATGGTGTCGCCGTACAGATGAACGACCGGCATTTCTTTATCTGTGCAGCCAACGGCGACAAACAAAATACCAATTATCACCACCGCCAGGCGACGTATTATGTGACTCATAGTGTCCCTCTTAAACATAAAAAAGGGGGCATACGCCCCCTTCCATTATATCGGCTACTGATTAACCACCAAAGTCATCCAGCATGATATTTTCATCTTCCACGCCCAGATCTTTGAGCATGTTGATTACGGCAGCGTTCATCATAGGTGGTCCACACATGTAGAACTCACAATCTTCC
>CAZDUT010000059.1:13539-14547 GCA_964508695.1 uncultured Alteromonas sp. | reverse complement strand
ACCTGGAATACAGCATTGAAGATCTCGAATCGCTTCCCGAACTGATACCGCAACTGACTGAGGTCTGGAAAACCGGCAATATGGAAGGCTTGTATACCCTTGCCATGGCTGATTTTAAACGGGCTTACCCCACTGTGTACGACGCTATTCTGACTCAAAGAAACAAAAACTGGTTACCACAGCTCGTGACCATGATGGACTCGCCGGAGAGAGAGTTCGTGCTGGTGGGGGCCTTACATATTCCGGGAGAAGATGGCGTGCTGGCCCTGCTAAAACGTCACGGGTTCACGGTTGAAAAGCTTTGAATGATTAACTAGAAGTTAGTATAGCGCAGAGGGATTGGTGTCGAGATGGCGAAGACGTGGCGGGAATTCGCGCACGGTTTTTGTACCAAATAGTGGTGTTACTGCGTATCAGCTTTTATCACTTCCGTTGCACGACTTCTTCCGGTTTAGCAGTGGATAAACGATGCAATTAACGGAGAAACTTATGAATATCAGGACGCTGAAAATGCTCGCCCCTGTCATGCTGGCCATGATGTGGTTAACCGGTTGTGCGTCAATGGGTGGCGGCACAGTAGCTGAAAAAAGACAAGCAATACTCACAATGCAGGATAATGCTCTGGCGCGTTTGTACAAAGAAAAACCGGATACCCTGGCGCAGATCCGCGAAGCGGCTGGCTATGCCGTTTTCAGTAATGCGAACGTTAACGTTATTTTTATCGCTGCGGGCACTGGCTATGGGGTTGTCACTAACGCAGCCACAGGTGAGCGTACTTACATGAATATGGTTGAGGGCGGTGTTGGCTTTGGCCTTGGCGCGAAAGACTACCGCATCGTGATGGTTTTCCATAGCCAGGATGCCGTTAACCACTTTGTGGAAAATGGCTGGACTGTGGGTGGTAATGCAGACGCCACAGCAAAAGCAGGTAACAAAGGGTTATCAGTTCAGGGAGAAGGTTATTTCGGCAACGTGACCGTGTACACGATGACCGAAAGTGGCTTAGCC
>CAZDUT010000059.1:0-13529 GCA_964508695.1 uncultured Alteromonas sp. | reverse complement strand
AAACTAAGTACCTTATGCCCCGCTGAGCGGGGCTTTGTATATCATCTCAGCTCACCTGTTACAGCTATTATTCACCCTAAGGCTGGCCACCACTTCCCCTCTGTTGTGTTGGACACACTTTTATCATTGAGCCGTAGATTACGACCCGAGAGGGTGTGGCTCGCGTGTCCGGCAACAGCCTCGGGGGGATGACTATGCTTGCGGCTTAATTCAGGTAGCAACAGCACGGCTTACTGCTGTCTGTGAGGCAGTGGGTTCTCATTGTTAGAGACTGATTAGCGCAGGCTTCACTGATTTTGCATTGTAAATGGCAAATAAGACGACACGAACCGCCTCATATATACACGTCGAGGTGTTTTCGGCCTGCTGCACGCGTTTCTTTCGTTTGTGTTGTTTTACCCGAGTCATCTTTTGACGAAGGCGTGCTCGCTGATGTGTTAACCGTCCGACGCTGATCGTACTGATCAGACGTATTACGACCTTTGTTGGCATCACCGTAAATCATATTGACCCGCTTGTGGTGCTCCACCAGTTCAGCTTCATCGGCACCGTGTACTTCATAACGGGGGGCTTTTTCATCCTGATTTAAAGGGTCAGACTTCGCAATTTTTCGGATTCTCTGAATGCGGTTGTCACCCTCAACCGGAATTTTTGAGTTCCTGGGAAGGATAGGAAAAATCAGGTCGTTGTACACTCGCCCACCTCAATACCTTGTTAAAACATGCCGTGACGTTGGAGGGGGTCCCCCTTTTTGTTCCGTGTTGGCAGAACGCCACGTTGACTTATGAAACTGCATTTTCACCTTATAGTTTAGAACAATTTGAAAGAAACGGTTCAATTTACAGTTGCAATTTCGGCAATCATTAGCTACCGTCAATGCCATCAACTGATTTATTTATTTAATTTATGAACTTCTGCGCTCAAAACCACCATCATCATCACCTAGCATAACCTTTCAGGTTCGTGCTGGAAGGTCCGTTGTTTCCTTCCAGTGGCGCAGATGAAGAATTTATCAACCCCCGGAAGGAAACTTCCGGGGGTTTTTTCGTATTAGGTTCGACATTTGCAATTATCACAAAGGACATCAACTATGACTGACAGCAAACGCCTGCGTATTGCCGTACAAAAATCAGGGCGTCTTAGCGACGACAGTATTGCTTTACTCAAAGCCATTGGCATCAAACTCAGTATTCGCGACCGTCTGCTGATCGCTCATTCCACCAACGAAAATATCGACCTGCTGCGGGTGCGTGACGATGATATTCCGGGGCTTGTGATGGACGGTGTCGTTGATCTTGGTTTCATTGGCGAAAACGAGCTCGAAGAGAAAATGCTGGAGCGACAGTCTGCTGGCAAAGCGGCTGATTTCGAAGTACTGCGCAGACTCGATTACGGTGGCTGTCGCCTATCAATTGCCGTCCCCAGTGAAATGGCGTACAGCGACATTTCATCACTGGAAGGTAAGCGTGTTGCCACTACCTACCCTTTTTTGCTGGAACGTTACTTTGAAGAGCAAAAAATTAACGCAAAGGCAGTGATGCTTACAGGCTCGGTTGAAGTTGCCCCACGTGCTGGTGTTGCTGACGCGATCTGTGATCTGGTATCAACTGGCGCAACTCTGGAAGCAAACGGCCTTGAAGAAAAAGAAGTGATATTTCGTTCAAAAGCCGTATTAATTCAGCGCAGTGATGATAATTTAAGCGATGAGAAGCTGGCGCTCATAAACCGCCTGGTCCCACGAATTGACGGTGTCCTACTTGCTAAGGAAAGCAAATACATCATGCTTCACGCGCCGAAAGCGCGGGTCGAGGAAGTTAAAGCATTGCTACCGGGCGCAGAAAACCCAACAGTACTTCCCCTTGCCGGTAGCGATGAAACCGTGGCTGTCCATGTTGTTTCTACAGAAACACTGTTTTGGGAAACCATGGAGAAGCTTAAGGGGCTTGGCTGTAGCTCTATTCTGGTTCTGCCCATCGAGAAAATGCTGGGTTAAGGAGACATCATGATCACTTGGTCTTCCCTTTCGACAGAGCAACAACGTCAGGCACTGGCCCGTCCGGGAGTGAAAAACTCCGCGTCTTTGAAGGCTACCGTGTCCGAGATTATCGGCCGAATTGAATCTGAGGGCGATGTTGCGGTACTGGAATACACCCGTCGGTTTGACTGTCCGGATCTAACCTCGCTCAGTCTCGACCCACACTCACTTAATCAACTTGCCGATAGCGTGGACAGCGATGTGGCAGCGGCAATTGATATTGCGTTTAACAATGTGCGCACCTTTCACGAGGCGCAGCGCCCCGCAGATATCACCCGGCAAACAACACCTGGCGTAACGTGCGAATTAAAACACGTTGCACTGGAAAAAGTAGGGGTATACATCCCCGGTGGTACCGCACCACTTCCCTCAACGGTACTGATGCTCGGCGTTCCGGCCATGGTAGCGGGCTGCTCGTCTGTGACGCTGTGTACACCACCGAATGACAGGGGAAGCATCGCCCCCGAAATTGCATATGCAGCGCGCAAGTGCGGGATTACCGATATTTATTTATGCGGTGGTGCCCAGGCAATTGCAGCCATGGCGCTGGGTACTGAAAGTATTGCCCAGGTCGATAAAATTTTTGGCCCTGGTAACAGTTTTGTTACAGAAGCCAAGCAGCAGGTCAGTCAACGACCTGACGGGGCCGCGATAGATATGCCTGCCGGTCCTTCAGAAGTGTTGGTACTTGCGGACGCGAACGCTAATCCGGCTTTCATTGCCTCCGACCTGCTGTCTCAGGCAGAGCACGGCACCGACTCCCAGGCCATTCTGATCAGTCCGAGCAGCAATATCATTGACGCGGTCAAACAGCAGGTGGACGCCCAGCTTAAGAAGCTATCACGCAATAAAATTGCGACCGCCGCCATGGAAAACGCCCGATATATTCTGACTGCGTCAATGGATGTCGCGATTACCGTAAGCAACACCTACGCACCTGAACATCTGATTGTTCAGGCAGACAATGCGCGCACGTTGCTTGGCAAACTTAAAAATGCAGGCTCAGTATTTCTTGGCCCCTGGTCACCGGAGTCTGCAGGCGATTATGCGTCCGGAACGAACCATGTTCTTCCGACTTATGGCTATGCAAAAAACTACTCAAGCCTCGGGCTGGCCGACTTTATGCGCAGGTTTACCGTTCAGGAGCTAAATGAAGATGGCATGCGTAACCTGGGCCCCGCCATCATGCTGTTATCTGATGCTGAAGGACTGGATGCGCACAAGCATGCTGTTGAGCTTCGCCTACAGGCATTAAAGGAGAGTGGATCGTGAAACCGCTTGTAGAGCAATTAATTAATGACAATTTAATCGACCTGAAACCTTACGAATCCGCCCGGCGACTTTTCGCAGGTGGCCAGGACTGGTTAAATGCAAACGAGTCTCCATACAACAACATTTATCAGTTGGATGACAGCGCTCTAAACCGGTACCCTGCGTGCCAGCCAGAGGAACTTTTAGAGAGCTATGCCGATTATGCCAATGTTGAACGAGACAATGTACTGGTAAGCCGTGGTGCCGACGAAGGGATTGAGTTGCTAATACGTACATTCTGTACGCCAGGCGAAGACAACATTCTTATCTGTCCACCCACCTACGGTATGTATGCAATTAGTGCGCAGACAAATAATGTGGGTGTCCAGTCCGTTCCCCTTAAGCCTGATTTCAGCCTTGATGTGGATGCGATTTGCCAGACAAAAAACGTTAATCTGGTATTTGTTTGCGCGCCGAACAATCCCACGGGAACACAAGTGGCGCGCAAGGACCTTGAGACCATTCTGAATGCCATGGCAGATCGTGCTCTGGTTGTGGTTGATGAAGCGTATATAGAATTCGATGCACAGAGTACCTGGGCGCAGGAGCTATCCAACTATCCCAACCTGGTAATATTGCGCACTTTGTCAAAAGCGTTCGCGCTTGCGGGTATTCGTTGTGGGTTTACGCTTGCCCAGCCAGCCATCGTACAGGCGTTGCTTAAAGTCATTGCCCCCTATCCCATTCCTGAGCCGGTTGCACAAATTGCCGAACAAGCGTTAAGTCAAAAGGCATTACCGCGATTATATGAGCAGGTGGGAATCATCAATTCAGAGAAGCAGTCGTTAACAGAAAGCCTCTCGGCAATTGATGGTGTCGAGATTATAGGTGGACAGTTTGCAAACTTTGTCTTGTTTCGTCATGCGCGTGCCAATCAGCTGATGCAGTTTCTGGTCGCCAGTGGCATGCTGATTCGCGACCAGTCTAAACAACCTCAGCTACAAAACTGTTTGCGTGTCAGTGTTGGCACTCCCGAACAAAATTACCGTCTTATTACTCTGATCAAAGAATTTTTAAACGAGGTCGCACAATGAGTCAGCAACCCATTTTATTTATCGACCGGGACGGCACGCTGGTTGAAGAGCCGCCCATTGATAAGCAACTCGACAGCCTGGAGAAACTGGTTTTTGAACCTGCTGTCATACCGGTTTTACTTAAATTGCAGGCCGCAGGTTTTCGTCTGGTGATGGTATCTAACCAGGATGGCCTGGGTACCGACAGTTTTCCGACGGCGGACTTCGAAAAGCCGCACAAAGCGATGATGGGAATATTAGAAAGCCAGGGGGTGAGGTTTGATGATGTACTGATTTGTCCGCATTTTGAGAGTGATGACTGTAGTTGCCGCAAGCCACGACTTGGCCTGGTGCAGAAATATCTTACCGAAGGACGGGTCGACTTTACTCGCTCGTATGTCATTGGCGATCGCAAGACAGACATGCAACTGGCAGAGAATATGGGAATACGCGGGTTACTCTACGATCGTACTGATCTGAACTGGACCGCTATTGAAAAACAATTACTGGCATCGTCACGCATTGCAGATGTAACCCGCACCACATCTGAGACCGACATCCGCATTCATGTTGATTTAGACTCCACGCAAAAATCCAGTATCAGTACCGGCATGGGATTTTTCGATCATATGCTCGACCAAATCGCGACACACGGAGGCTTTCAGCTCGATGTAGATGTCAAAGGTGATCTCCACATTGATGACCACCACAGTGTTGAAGATACCGCGCTGGCCATCGGAGAGTGCATTAAGAAAGCTCTTGGCGATAAGCGAGGCATTGGCCGCTTTGGCTTTGCCTTGCCGATGGATGAGTGCCGGGCTGAGTGCATTATGGACATTTCCAACCGCCCGCACCTGAAGTTTGAGGCTGAGTTCTCCCGCGAACATGTGGGTGAAATGGCCACGGAAATGGTGCCGCATTTTTTCTACTCGTTGGCGCAAAGTATGGGGCTATCGCTTCACCTGTCCACCAGTGAAGGCAACGCTCACCATCAGGTTGAGAGCCTGTTTAAAGTCTTCGGACGGGCCTTACGTCAGGCGATCACGCGTCAGGGCGATATGTTACCAAGCAGCAAGGGAGCCCTGTAATGCAAAACGTTGTGATCGTGAATACCGGGTGCGCGAATATCTCGTCAGTACGCTTTGCCCTTGAGCGCCTGGGTGTGAACGTAACGGTATCAGACGACAAGGCAACCATTGCCCGAGCTGACAAATTGTTTCTGCCTGGCGTTGGTACGGCGTCGGCAGCGATGCGAAGCATCAGGGAAAAAGAGCTTATAAATACACTCAGGCAACTGGAACAGCCGGTGTTGGGAATTTGTCTGGGTATGCAACTCATGGTGGAGAGCTCAGCAGAAAGTAAAACCGGTGATATTGAATGTCTGTCACTGATGCCGGGACATGTTGCCAGGTTAAAAGCCAACGGGCTGCGCCTGCCGCATATGGGCTGGAATACAGTGAGGCACACAGACAGTGCTCTGTTTAAAGGTATTGATCAGAACAGCCACTTTTATTTTGTGCATAGTTTTGCCGTGCCCGACTACCAATACACGCTTGCCAGTTGTAAGTATGGCTCGGTATTTTCTGCGGCTATCGGTAAAAATAATTTTATGGGTGTCCAATTCCATCCCGAGCGTTCGGGTGATGCCGGCGCTCAGTTACTCACCAACTTTGTGAACTTGTAATGATCATACCTGCAATAGACTTAATAGACGGACAGGTAGTCCGCCTGTACCAGGGCGACTACGAACAGAAAACACAATACAACGTTGACCCTATCGATGTGGTAAATGACTATGCGGACCAAGGTGCCTCGTGGCTGCATATTGTTGATTTAACAGGTGCAAAAGATACCAGTAAACGACAACTCTCCCTCATTCAGTCGATGGTCGATACCCGCCGTATGGCGTTTCAGGCCGGCGGTGGGATCCGCACGGAACAGGAAGTTGCGCAGCTGCTGGATGCCGGTGTAAACCGCGTGGTTATCGGTTCCCTGGCCGTAAAGGAGCCTGCGCTGGTGAAAAAGTGGCTGGCCACTTACGGGCCAGAGCACATTGTCCTGGCGCTGGATATCAACATTGATAGCCAGGGCAACAAGCTTATTGCCACCCATGGCTGGCAGGAAAACTCCGGCGTGAGCCTTGAAGATTTACTGGATGATTTCAGTGAAGTAGGTGTCCGCCATGTACTGTGCACTGATATTAGCCGCGATGGTACGCTCGCAGGCGCTAATACTGCGCTGTATCAGGATGTGGCTGCCCGCTTTGCAGAGATTAACTGGCAGGCATCTGGCGGGATTGGCTCACTTTCAGATATCGACGCACTGAAACCCACAGGGGTTGGCGGCGTGATCCTTGGCCGCGCCCTGCTGGAAGGGAGATTTACTGTAGAGGAGGCTATCGCATGCTGGCAAAAAGGATAATACCCTGTCTCGATGTGCGAGATGGCAAAGTGGTTAAAGGCGTGCAGTTTCGAAACCATGAAATTGTCGGTGACATCGTGCCCCTTGCTGAGCAATACGCTAAGGCGGGCGCTGATGAACTGGTGTTTTACGATATTACTGCCAGCTCTGACTCGCGGGTCGTCGATAAAAGCTGGGTAAGCCGTATTGCCCAGGTGATTGATATTCCGTTCTGTGTGGCCGGCGGTATAAAGTCGGTGGCAGACGCCGGACATATTCTGGAGATGGGTGCAGACAAAATTTCAATCAACTCCCCAGCCCTGACTAATCCGGATCTTATCGATACATTGCACGACGAGTTTGGGCAACAGTGTGTAGTGATTGGCATCGATAGTTTTTTCAATGAGCAAACCGGGCGCTATCAGGTCTTTAAATTCACCGGAGACGAAAAACGCACCCAGCAGACAACCTGGCAGACACTGGACTGGGTAAAAGAAGTGCAGCGTCGCGGCGCAGGTGAAATTGTTCTGAACTGTATGAACCAGGATGGGGTTCGTCAGGGCTACGATGTCACTCAACTCAAAGCTGTGCGCGATGTGTGCGATATTCCCCTCATCGCCTCAGGCGGTGCCGGCACCATTGAGCATTTTATCGATGTGTTCCAGACAGCAGATGTGGACGGTGCACTCGCAGCCTCAGTATTCCACAAGGCCATTATTAATATGGATGAGCTGAAAGCCGCATTAATTGACGCCGGTTTACCCGTACGTCTTCGTAAATACACTTCGCAGGAGGTCAGCCAATGACAATAACAGCCGAGTCTGTCGATACGCTTGCATGGGATAAAATGGATGGGCTCCTGCCAGCCATCGTACAGGATGCCATATCCGGAAAAGTGTTGATGCAAGGCTATATGAACGCGGATGCTCTTAATAAAACGCTTAAGAGCGGTAATGTCACGTTTTACAGTCGTTCCAAATCACGGCTATGGATGAAAGGTGAAACTTCGGGTAACACGCTGGAACTGGTGAATGTTTCCGCTGACTGCGACAACGACTCCCTGCTTATTTTGGCGACCCCGAATGGGCCAACCTGCCATACTGGCAGCGAAAGCTGTTGGTTTGACAATAACATCAGTGACTTTACCTTTCTGGCTGACCTTGAACGTATACTGGCATCGCGCAGAAGCGCCGATCCACAAAGCAGTTATACGGCCAGCCTCTACCAGAAAGGCATCAAACGTATTGCCCAGAAAGTAGGTGAAGAAGGTGTCGAAACGGCTTTAGCAGCCACAGTAAATGATACCGACGAGTTAAAAAATGAAGCGGCTGATCTTTTGTATCATCTTACCGTTCTGCTACAGGCGAGTGACTGCTCGCTATCCGATGTAATTCAGGTCCTCAAACAGCGTCATCAGAAATGAGTGCCCGTAAAGTGCGTCGGCCAGGCTGACGCACTTTGTTACACTTACAACGCAACTAAATACCGCAGTTCACGTCATAGTTAAGACTAAAAAAGCCTAGGGAATCACTATGACTAAGCGTGTCACTGCGTCCATTACATCGTTTTTCAAAGCTAATGCTGTTTTTCTGATTGGTATATTACTGATGCTGTCTGTGCGCAGCAGCCTTGCCGATTGGTACGACGTTCCAACAGGGTCCATGAAGCCAACAATCGTAGAAGGTGATCGGATTTTTGTCGATAAAGACGCGTATTTTCTTGAGCTGCCCTTTACCAACATTCGCGTAATGCAAACCGGCCACATCGAGCGCGGGGATATTGTGATCATCGACAGTAATAGCGAAAACACCCGCTTAGTCAAAAGAGTCATCGGATTGCCGGGAGACTGCATCAGTATGCATAACAATGCCCTGACCATTAACGGTAAGCGTGTGGATTACCGCCAACAGGACAGCCACACTTACGAGGAGCGCCTGGACACGCGTCCTCATGTTATTCAACTGGTACCGGTTGTCGATGCGAAAAATGCGTTTGCCGCGACCTGCATCCCTGACGAACAATTATTAGTGTTAGGAGATAATCGTAACACCAGCCGAGATTCGCGTTACTTTGGCCTCGTACCTATTGAAGAAATTCAGGGCCGGGCAACCTCCGTCGTCTTTTCCCTTGATGCAGACGACCATTACCTGCCACGCCCAGGCAGAACGCTAAAGACGCTGATGTAAGTCTTTTCACCACCCGTTAATTCGGCGCCAACGCTCAGTGATGGCGCCATCCTCGTTAACCAGATATTCGGAAAAGCATGACGCCGTGGCGCAGGCATGCACGGGTAAGATTTGCAGTGTATCGCCAAAGGCAAAAAGCTTAGTCGGATCAACTGTGCCATCTGTATGCCGGATAATACCGTGCTCCTGACTGGTTTGGCTGACATACCAGCCATCCAAAACATTGCCATCCACATCACAGACTACGCCGTAACCACAGTCTCGCCACTGTCCGGCAGTGCCAGTGTCCCGGGAAAGCGCCATCCAGCCCGCATCGATGAGTACGCGCTTTTGCTGGGCGTCCACTTTAATAACCCGGGTAACGACGCTTAAGGCGATATCATCGAGCGAGCAAACACCCAGGTTTGCCATTACACAGTCGTAGGTTGCAAACACGCCGGCCCGCACGTCGGTAATTCCATCGCGTCGAATATTCGCAAGTGCCGTTGGTGTTGACCCCAGTGAAATCATATCGCAGACCACTCCATGCTCAGCCAGCATGTCGGCGGCGCCTAACAACCTTGACTGCTCCTGCTCTGCCATTGCCAGCAAGGCGTCGACGCTGAAACAATGGTAAGAGGCTCCGCCGTGCGTGACTAAACCTCTGAAATAAAGCCCCTGCGTGGCGTTGATGGCCTTTGCCAGCGACACCAGAGCAGGATCGTCATGCATTATACCGGCGCGTTCGCCGTCAACATCCACCTCAATTGCCACAGCAAGCGGTGCAGCGCTGGCTTCCAGCTCACCGGCAATCCCATTGAGTGCATCTTCGCTGTCCAGCATCACCGTTAATGCAATGCCATTTTCATTAAGCGGATAGACTGCGGGTAATTTGTTTGGGGTGAGGGTAACCGCGTACAAAATATCCTTGTAGCCAGCGGCTGCAAAATGTGCAGCTTCCGCCAGTGTTGAAACCGTAATTGGTGTCCCCGGGGGAGCGTAGTAGGCAGCGGCCTCGATACTTTTTAACGTTTTCACGTGAGGACGAAACGCCGCTCCCACCTTGGTCAAGTGAGCACTCATGTTAGAGATATTGCGTAAAAAGCGTGGTTTATCAATAACACAAACCGGCGTCATCAGTGACGTCAATGATGTCATTGCAACAAACCCAAATGAAGCTGGATCAAATTTGCTACCGCAGACATCAACAGTGCCGCAAAGGTCAGCAGCATGCCCACCAAACGCTGCCAGCTCGCCCCTTCATGATGACGGATCCCAAAGGCATGTAACAGGCGTCCGAATAGCAACCCTAAGGCGAACACATGGATCACCCACGCCTGGCCAAAGTTAGCTTCAAAGCAGGCAATAAGAATGAGAGTGATCGGAACATACTCGCTGAAATTTCCGTGTGCCCTGCCCAGCCGACGCAAATCCTCATTGCCGCCGTCCCCAAGGCTAATTCGAGCCGACCGCCTTACCCCAATAACCAGAAGGGACAGATACAGGTAACAAAGCCCCAGTAAACTTGCATAAAAAGCCGTAATTGGCAGTACCATAGGATCCGCTCCCTAGCAGTAAGGTTTCTTTAGAGTAAACGTAATCGGCGTTACTTCGCAACCCACGCAACCGTTTGACCAGCAATAAAAAAGGGCAGTAACGCCTGCGCTACTGCCCTTTTCTTAAAAGCCATTTGTCAGTCCAGACGTGAAGCCAGCTCCTGGCTTACCTCTTCAACAGGACGCGTGCCATCCAAACGATGGTATTCGCAATTGCCCTTCTGCGCTTCGTTCTGATAATAATCAACCAGTGGCTTGGTTTGCTCGTGATAAACACCAAGGCGCTTACGCACGGTCTCTTCTTTATCGTCATCACGAATGATAAGCGCTTCGCCGGTCTCGTTGTCTTTACCTTCTTCTTTTGGCGGGTTATAGACAACATGATATACACGACCTGAGGCAGGGTGGACACGACGTCCCGCCATACGCTCTACAATCACATCATCAGGCACATCAAATTCAATCACGTGGTCAACCTTGATGCCAGCATCTTTCATGGCGTCAGCTTGCGGAATCGTGCGCGGAAAGCCATCCAGCAGAAAGCCGTCTTTACAGTCATCTTCTGCGATCCGCTCTTTTACCAGACCAATGATGATTTCATCTGAAACCAGTTTCCCTTCATCCATGACACGCTTTGCGGCAAGACCAAGTTCAGTGCCGGCTTTAATTGCTGAGCGAAGCATGTCCCCGGTCGAAATTTGAGGAATGCCATATTTTCGCATCAAAAACTGAGCCTGCGTGCCCTTGCCTGCGCCTGGCGCACCAAGAAGAATAATTCGCATATGTGCGTCTCCGCTTCATCTAATACTGTTAACCATCGGCACTTTACACACTCACGCTGAAGGTGACAAGTCGCATGCGCAATGCCTTTTATATGTTGCGACTAATCGCCTATATCCAACGCCGCTTAAACAGTAAGGGTAAAGCCCGGAGCTACACGAAAATAGCCGGCTAACAGGTTGGCATATTACACCATCCAAACAATACATTTTGAGCCACTAAAAATAAAAAACGGGCGAAACGCCCGTTTTAATCACTTAACTTAGCTCTAATATCGCTATTTCGCTAACGACATCAACAATGTGTTCAAGTTGCGAACAAAGCTTGAAGGATCCTTCAGGCTACCCTGTTCAGACAATGCAGCCTGATCAAACAGAACGCCTACCCATTGATTGAACAGACTTTCGTCCTGAGTGTCCGCCAACATTTTCACCAGACTGTGCTCCGGGTTAAGCTCGAAATGATATTTTACATCCGGTACTGGCTGACCAGCCGCCTGCATAAGCTTCATCATCTGGGTACTCATACCGGCGTCATCTGCGACAATAACGGCGGGCGAATCGGTCAGACGATGGGTAAACTTCACATCGACCACTTTCTCGCCCAGCGCGGCTTTAGCACGCTCAAGTACACCTTCGACTTCTTTCTCTGCTTCTTCCTGAGCTTTTTTCGTTTCCTCGTCATCCAACTCGCCTAAGTCAAGGTTGCCTTTAGCGATAGAGTGGAACGACTTTTCATCAAACTCCGTCAGGTGCTGCATCAACCATTCGTCGATACGCTCACCCATCAACAGTACTTCAATGCCTTTCTTCCGGAAAATTTCCAGGTGCGGACTGGTCTTAGCGGCCTGCAAACTGTCGGCAGTCACATAATAGATTTTGTCCTGCCCCTCTTTCATGCGACCAATATAGTCTGCAAGCGAGACGGTTTGTGCGTCACTATCACCGTGGGTAGAGGCAAAACGCAGCAAACCAGCAATTTTTTCACGATTACTGAAGTCTTCGGCCGGGCCTTCTTTCAGCACGTTACCGAATTCATTCCAGAATCCCTGATATTTCTCAGCATCGTTCTTCGCCATCCGCTCAAGCATTTGCAGTACACGTTTGGTACAGCCCTGACGTAATGCCTGAGTGACCTTGTTGTCCTGCAGAATTTCACGGGAGACATTCAGTGGCAGATCATTAGAGTCAACCAACCCCTTAACGAAGCGAAGGTATGTCGGCATGAACTGTTCGGCGTCATCCATAATAAAGACCCGCTGAACATAAAGTTTCAGGCCGTGATTCTGATCACGATTCCACATGTCGAACGGCGCTTTACTCGGAATATACAGCAAGCTGGTGTATTCCGTTTTTCCTTCAACCTTATTATGAGACCACGCTAAGGGGTCGCTGAAATCGTGTGAAATATGCTTGTAAAACTCGTTGTATTCTTCATCGGAGATATCCGACTTTTCGCGCGTCCACAATGCCGTCGCTTTGTTGACCACTTCCCACTCGCCTGGCTCGGCGGGGATTTTCTCACCGTCCGGACCATCGCGCTCAGGCGTTTCTTCTTTCCACATTTGTACCGGAATACTGATATGGTCGGAATATTTGTTAATGATCGAGCGCAGTCGCCAGTCATCAGCAAACTCTTTCTCATCATCACGTACGTGCAGCACAACTTCGGTACCACGTGCCGGCTTGTTCAATTCGGCGATGGTAAATTCACCGTCACCATCAGAGGTCCATTCAACCCCCTCGCTGGCATCCGCGCCTGCGGCACGGGTTCTGACAGTGACTTTATCTGCAACAATAAATGCTGAATAGAAGCCGACACCGAACTGACCAATCAATTGGGAGTCTTTTGCCGCATCACCAGAAAGTTTGCTGAAGAAGTCTTTCGTACCGGATTTAGAGATTGTCCCTAAGTTTGACATCACTTCGTCTCGGGTCATACCAATGCCGTTGTCGGCTACAGTAATGGTGCCTGCGTCCTTATCGACACTGATACGAACGTTCAGGTCCGTGTCATTCTCATACAGACCGTCGTCCTTCAGTGCTTTGAAACGAAGCTTGTCAGCTGCATCGGCGGCATTCGACACAAGCTCTCTTAAAAATATTTCTTTATTTGAGTAAAGAGAGTGGATCATCAGATTCAGAAGCTGTTTTACTTCTGTCTGAAACCCGTGCGTCTCTTTTTGGGCTGCTTCAGCCATAATCCAAAATCTCCTCGTTGATGGATCGTCATTTCATACAACAGGTAAGGACAAAGGCACCATTACTGT
>CAZDUT010000058.1:0-14550 GCA_964508695.1 uncultured Alteromonas sp. | reverse complement strand
GGAACTTCTCTGATTGCCAGACATACCTTGATACCTCAGAAACAGACGCGGTACTGATTGATTTCGCCAACCCTGAGCAGGTTAAAAGCCTGGTGGCTGAATATCCTCATATTGCATTTGTGGCGGTAAGCAATGGCAGCGTTGAAGCGGTTCCGGAACGTAACTTAGTCAGCAATATTTCGCTCCCCATTACTTATCCGGTGCTTACTCAGGCCATACACCGCTGCCAGGAATACGGCAGACAGCGCCCCGACAAACGCACCACAGCAGGAGCCAAAACCCGGCTTTTCCGTAGTCTGGTGGGTAAATCTAAGCAAATTCAGATTGTCAGACGCCTGATTGAACAGGTGGCACCTTCTGACGCGACAGTGCTTATTCTCGGGGAGTCCGGCACCGGTAAAGAGGTGATCGCACGTAACGTTCATTTTTTATCAGACCGTCGCGAAGGACCATTCATCCCGGTGAACTGTGGCGCGATCCCCGGCGAATTGCTGGAGAGTGAACTGTTTGGTCACGAAAAAGGCGCGTTTACCGGTGCGATTGGCTCTCGCAAAGGACGCTTCGAAATGGCCGAGGGCGGTACGCTGTTTCTGGATGAAATTGGTGATATGCCGCTGCAAATGCAGGTGAAGTTGTTGCGTGTATTGCAGGAGCGTACTTATGAGCGGGTAGGTGGGAACCGTGCCATGCAGTGCGATGTTCGCATTATCGCCGCTACCCATCGCAACTTAGAAGCCATGATCCGCGAGGAAAAATTCCGCGAAGATTTATTCTACCGGCTAAATGTATTTCCAATTGATAGCCCGGCACTGCGCCAGCGCCGTGATGATATACCGCTGCTGTTACAAGAACTCAATAGTCGCATACAGGGCGAAGGTGAAAACGGTGTTCGCTTTACTGAAACGGCGATTGCCTCACTCATGGAACACGACTGGGCCGGTAACGTCAGGGAACTGTCGAATTTGGTAGAGCGCCTGTCGATTTTATATCCCGGTGATATTGTTGATATCCAGGACTTGCCTGAGAAATACCAGTATGGCGACGTGCAGGCTTATGAACCCGATTACCCGGAAGAGCTGATGGAACGCGAAGCGTTCAACGAGCTTTTTGCTGAATCAGCGGCAAGAGAAAGCAGTGACGAGCGTAACGAGCCTGAAAGCGAGTCATCGTCTTTACCGGAAGAAGGCGTAAACCTGAAAGAATATTTGTCTGAGCTTGAAATTGCGATGATAAGGCAGGCCCTTGAACAGCAGGACTGGATTGTCGCTCGTGCTGCTGACCGGCTGGGAATGCGGCGTACCACGCTGGTGGAAAAAATGCGGAAATACGACATTCAACGCGTTGAAGAAAACTAAGCTGTCATAGATTTGACAGCAAAAACCTTCCTGAATTTACCTAACTCATTGTTATATAATAACTTGTAAAGCTGGCACGACAACTGCTTTATCTATGCCCAGATACGATTCCGTCTGCTTTTTGACGAGGACAGCATGGCATACGACAGTAGTTTACACATCACCGATAGCTATGACTTCTCCCCTTTCACCGATAATGGAGGAGCTGGCATATCGCATTCTCACACCAGTGAGGAGGATATCCAGCAACTGCGACAACAGGCTGGCCGGCTTGAGCATCTGCTGAAGGTAATGCCAGCCGGCGTCATCGTGATTGATGGCAAAGGTGTCGTCCGGCAAGCCAATGATCAAGCCAAGGCCTTACTCGGTGAGCCTCTGGTTGCCGAGGTGTGGCGTACTATTATTGCCCGTTCCTTCAACCCTCAGGCAGATGACGGACACGAGGTGTCACTGGTCGATGGGCGCCGTGTCAAACTGTCGATTACGCCTCTTGAAAACGAACCGGGCCAGTTAATCGTGATCACCGATTTGACCGAAACCCGTCGCTTACAGGCGCGAGTGAGTCACATGCAGCGCCTGTCGTCACTCGGTAAAATGGTTGCTTCTCTGGCGCACCAGATCCGTACCCCGTTGTCAGCGGCCATGTTGTACGCGTCAAATTTAAAGCGCAAATCTTTGCCGCAGGACGCAGCAAACCAGTTCGCCGGTAAATTGAGTGATCGTTTGCAGGAGCTGGAAAACCAGGTCAACGATATGCTTTTATTTGCTAAGTCGGGCGAAGAGCAGGTGGTAAGTCAGTTGTCACTCGATGCACTTCAGCAGGCGGTGGAGCCAGGCGCAGAAAGCCTTATACAAAAAGCCGGTCAGTCACTGGTGTTTGAGAACTTTGCAGACGATGTGAAGTTCACCGGGAACGTAACGGCACTGCAGGGGGCCATGCTAAACCTTATTCATAATGCCAGTCAGGTAAGCCCCAAAGACAGTACTATTCGCATCACCGCCGTTTCCGGGCCGGGACAACTGGCCATATCGGTATGTGACCAGGGGCCGGGGATCCCGGCGGCGATCAAAGCCAAGATTTTTGAACCATTCTTTACCACCAAAACGCACGGTACCGGACTTGGGCTGGCCGTGGTCAAGTCGGTTGTTAATGCCCATCAGGGGCACTTAACCGTGCATAACCTGGCCAATGGTGGCGCATGTTTTACCCTCTCACTACCACGTCTCGCTACAGTAGATGCTGAGCGGAATGTGGACGTTTTAACAGGAGACGCATCATGAGTGAAACCACTATTCTGATCGTTGAAGATGATGCCGGTTTGCGTGAAGCGCTGGAAGATACTCTGCTGCTGGCCAACTACCGGGTTTTGTCTGTAGACAGCGCAGAAGCGGCGATTGCCAGGTTGTCTGCCTGTGCAGTGGACTTGGTTGTCAGTGATATACAAATGGGCGGCATGAATGGCCTGGCGCTGCTGAAAAATATCAAGTCAAAGTTCCCGCAGATGCCGGTACTGCTGATGACCGCGTATGCCACTATTGATGATGCCGTGCAGGCAATGCGTGATGGTGCGA
Organism: uncultured Alteromonas sp.; assembly: GCA_964508695.1. GTDB lineage: Bacteria > Pseudomonadota > Gammaproteobacteria > Enterobacterales > Alteromonadaceae > Alteromonas. Next base: position 11,623 of record CAZDUT010000058.1, on the reverse strand, counting down.
CAGACTATCTGTCAAAGCCGTTTGCACCGGAAGTGCTGTTAAATCTGGTCGGTCGCTATGCGCCGGCGCAAAAAATTGAATCGCGTACCCCCGTGGTGGCAGATCCCTCCAGCCTGCAATTACTGGAGTTGTCACGCAAAGTTGCCAGGTCGGACGCGACGGTCATGGTGTTGGGACCAAGCGGCTCAGGCAAAGAAGTGATTTCCCGCTATATTCATGATCAGTCAAGCCGGGCTGAGGCCCCGTTTGTGGCAATCAATTGCGCCGCTATCCCTGAAAATATGCTGGAAGCGACGTTGTTTGGTTATGAAAAAGGGGCGTTTACCGGCGCCGTTCAGGCCTGTCCGGGTAAATTTGAGCAGGCACAAAACGGCACCTTATTATTAGATGAAATCACTGAAATGGATTTAGGCCTGCAGGCAAAATTGCTGCGGGTATTACAGGAACGGGAGGTGGAACGTCTGGGCGGCCGCAAAACGGTTCAGCTGGATGTCAGGGTAATTGCTACCAGTAACCGCGATCTGCGTAAAGCCGTTGAGGCAGGCACGTTCCGTGAAGATCTCTATTACCGCCTGAATGTATTCCCCATTACCTGGCGTCCGTTGGCTGAACGTCCCGGTGATATCGTGCCACTGGCAGAACATCTCATTTTGCGTCATGCCACGCATCAGGGACTGGGGACCATTCGCCTGAGTGGTGCGGCGCGCAATAAGCTTAATCAACACCCCTGGCCAGGAAATGTGCGTGAACTGGAAAATGTTATTCAGCGCGCGTTGATCCTTTGCGAGAATGGGGAGATCGATTCCGGTGATTTGATGATTGAAATGACGGCACCATCCAGTGAGCAGCCGGCCCCGTCTGACAGTGATACAGACGACAACAGCCGACTGGGCTCTGAACTTCGTTACCAGGAACACCAGATCATTTTAGATACGCTTGAGATGTGTAATGGCAAAAGAAAGGACGTTGCTGAAAAGCTCGGCATCAGTCCTCGAACACTGCGTTACAAGCTTGCCAGAATGCGTGAAGACGGTATTAACGTACCGGCGTAATAATCGACCTTTACAAACGGGGCACACAGTGCCCCGTTTGCTTATCTGCCTGGGCCTGTCATTTTTTTGGCAACGCCATCTTAACGTTATGATAAATAAAGACTTTAAAAGTTGGTCTGGTATTTGCCTTAACTACTGCAGTAACCCGTTATAACGCCAGTAAACTGGCAGTGACCCCTGAGGTAAGTTATGGAAGTTAACGCAAACAGTCTATACCAGGAAATGCAGAGCATGATCAGTCAGGCCAAGTTGTCCGACAGTCAGGTTCAGCCACAGGAATTGGTACAGCCTAGCCAGTCTGCGAGTGATTTTTCCACCATGCTTAAAGAGGCCGTTGACGGTGTGAATACGATGCAGCTGGAATCAAAAGATATGCAGCAGCGCTTCGAAATGGGCGATACGTCGTTGAGTCTGGCGGAAGTCATGCTGGCGAAAGAAAAGTCCGGCATCGCCTTTGAGGCCACCATGCAGGTGCGCAACAAAGTGCTGGAAGCTTATAAGCAAATCATGAACATGCCTGTGTAGTTGGAGTAAATCATGGCAGAAGCAACAGGCACTGATATCGCCGTATCCGATCACAATTCATCGCAGGACAATGAACCCGAGAACAAAGCCGGGTTCATGGATACCCTTGGCAGTGCAGATATGGTGCGCCAGATGGCACTGGTTGTGGTACTGGTCATTTGTATTGCGATTGCAGTGTTCATACTGATCTGGGCACAGGAGCCTGATTACCGTCCGCTGGCAAAAATGCAGACGGAAGAGCTGATCGACACCCTGGACTATATGGATGCGAACCAGATTGACTATAAGCTGGAAGGCAATACGTTGTATGTGCGTGCCGATGAGTTTCAGGATATCCGTCTGGGGATGACGCGTCAGGGCCTCACTCAGGTGGAGAACAACGGCTCCGACATCATTATGCAGGACATGGGATTCGGTGTCAGCCAGCGGGTTGAGACCGAACGTCTGAAACATGCCCGTGAGCAACAAATTGCAGCGACTATCCAGGACATGTCGGGTATTCAGAAAGCCCGGGTGTTGCTGGCAATGCCAAAAGAAAATGTCTTCGCCCGGCGTGAGAAAAAAGCCTCAGCGACAGTGGTGCTGACGGCAAAACGTGGGGCTGTGATCGGCGGCGAAGAAGTCGACGCGGTAGTCGATATCGTTGCGTCGGCGGTGCAGGGGATGGAGCCTTCAAAGGTTACCGTGACTGACTCTAATGGCCGGTTGCTGAATTCAGGTTCGCAGGATTCAATGAGTGCTCGTGCAAGAAAAGAATACGAAATTGAGCAAAAGCGTGAGCAGGAATACTTAGACAAGATTGACTCGATATTGATACCGGTGCTGGGCGTGGGTAATTACACCGCGCAGGCTGATGTCACCATGGATTTTACTGCCATGGAGCAAACGCAGCGTAGTTACAATCCGGATTTGCCAGCGGTTCGCAGTGAAATGATCATTGAGCAAAACAGTGTAGGTGGTGGCTCAGGCGGCATTCCCGGCGCACTGTCAAACCAGCCGCCGCTGGAGTCTACCATTCCTGAGAATGCCATTGGTAACGGTGCTCAGCAATCTGTGCCGGGAACCTCCTCTAAAGAGGAAACCCGTAACTATGAGTTAGACACCACCATTAGTCACACCAAAAAACAAACTGGCACCATTCGTCGACTGAGTGTGTCGGTGGCGGTAGATCATGTGCGCACCAAGGCGGAAGATGGCAGCATGACATCAACCCCGCGTGCTCAGGAACAGTTACTGAATATTCGTCGCTTACTGCAAGGTGGTATTGGTTTTGACGTCACCCGTGGCGACTCATTAGAAGTAGTCAGTGTACCCTTTACCCGCATGGACAGTGGCGATGTTGAAGAAGTGCCGCTGTGGGAACAACCCGGATTCCTACCTATACTGAAACTGATAATCGGTGGACTGGTTATCATGGTGCTGATCATCTTTGTTATCCGCCCCATGCTGCGCCGCCTCATCCATCCTGAAGAGACGAAAGACCATGATGACTTCGATGCAGATGAAGGACTGGATCTGGGTGATGAAACCATTAGCATGCTATCCAATGATTTCGATGAAGGTCAGGTAGGCTTTGCGCAGGATGGTTCGCTGATGCTGCCTGATCTGCATAAGGATGAAGATGTGCTTAAAGCAGTACGCGCCCTGGTTGCCAATGAGCCTGAGCTGTCTGCTCAGGTTGTCAAAGGCTGGTTGTTGCAGGATGAATAAGAGATAGCACTTATGGCTGAAGAGTTAAAAACAACAGAAGACGAACCCGGTTACGATGTCAGTAAACTGGAGGGCGTCGAGAAGGCGGCGATCCTTCTACTGAGCCTGTCGGAAGAAGATGCGGCGCAGATCCTTAAGCATCTGGAGCCCAAGCAGGTCCAGAAGCTGGGGTCTGAGATGGCTAAAATTGATGACATGACCCAGGCCAAAATTACCGCGGTGCACAAGTATTTCATCGATGATATCCAGAACTACAGCACCATCGGCTTCCAGAGTCAGGAATTTGTCAGAAGTGCACTGACCGCGGCGTTAGGCGAAGACAAAGCGGCGAACCTGATTGATCAAATTATGATGGGATCCGGCGCCAAAGGTCTGGATTCACTGAAATGGATGGACTCCAAACAGGTCGCGAGCATCATCCGCAACGAGCATCCCCAGATACAAACCATTGTACTGTCGTACCTTGAAGCCGAGCAGAGCGCCGAAATTCTGGCGCAGTTTCCGGAGAAGGTCAGGCTGGATCTGCTTATGCGGATCGCCAATCTCGAAGAAGTACAGCCTGCAGCACTACAGGAGCTTAACGAAATTATGGAGAAACAGTTTGCCGGACAGGCCGGCACCCAGGCAGCCAAGATGGGCGGCCTGAAGTCTGCGGCCGATATTATGAATTACCTGGACACCGCAATCGAAGGCCAGTTGATGGATGCGATCCGCGAGCAGGACGAAGAAATGAGTCAGCAAATCCAGGACCTGATGTTTGTGTTCGACAATCTTGTCGATGTCGACGATCGGGGTATTCAGACCATTCTGCGCGAAGTCCAGCAGGACTCGCTGCTTAAGGCTATCAAAGGCGCAGATGACGAGCTGAAGAATAAGATAATGAAGAACATGTCGAAACGAGCCGCCGAGATGTTGCAGGACGATCTAGAAGCCCTTGGGCCTGTGCGTATTTCAGAAGTGGAAACAGCACAGAAAGAGATCTTGTCTGTAGCCCGTCGACTGTCTGACTCCGGTGAAATCATGCTTGGTGGCGGTGGTGGTGAAGAATTTGTGTAACCGGGCCGCGTAACCCATGAGCAACAGAAATCGTTTCACAGACGACGAACAGACTGAGGCCAAAGCCTGGGATTTACCTTTTGTGGATGATCCCCGACAGGCGCGTGAGGACGCACAAAAAACCAATGCACTGAACAAGCGCTCGGACTGGAAATATGAACCACCCGAGGAAGAAGAGGACGTGCAGCCGCCAACCGCGGAAGAAATTGAAGCTATCCGTCAGGCAGCCTATGACGAAGGTTATCAGGAAGGTTTTCAGAAAGGGCATGAGGAAGGGCATGAGAAAGGTGCCGGCGAAGGACGTGAAGAAGGTCATAAGGAAGGCTACGACGCCGGCTATCAGGAAGGCCTGGAGACAGGACAAAATGTCGCCGATGAGCGTGCCGGTCAGTGGCAGGCACTGCTTGATACGCTGCATGCCCCCCTTGAGCAGGTCAATCTGGAAACCCGTGAGCAACTGGTGAAGCTGGCGGTTGCTTTAGCTCGGGCGGTCATCCGTACAGAAGTAAAAGCCGATGAGGCAGTGATAATGCAATCGCTGTCAGAAGGGCTGAAAGTCCTGCCGGTTAATGAGACACAATACCGTATTCAGATGCACCCCGATGATATTGAACTGGTAAAGTCGCACCTGGGGGAAGATGACGTGGCTGCCAAAGGCTGGCATCTGCTTGAGTCGCCTGGCATGGAGCGTGGTGGTTGCGATATTGCCACCGAACAAAATGCTGTAGATGTTTCGATTGAGCGACGCTGCCGTGATGTCCTGGATAAGTTTTTGATGGATCAGGGGATCCGCGATGACTAGCCCCTGGGGCAGCTACTTTGCCGAGTTAAGTGACAAAGTTACCACCCCGCCCGTGGTGGCTGCCGGTAAACTTGTGCGTGGTATCGGACTTACCCTTGAAGCCGTGGGTTGCCAGCTGCCGGTGGGCAGCCAATGCATGGTGCAAACGGTGGATGGCGAAATTGAAGCTGAAGTTGTGGGCTTTGGGGATGATATTACCTATCTGATGCCAACCGAAGCGGTGCGTGGCATTGTACCGGGAAGCCGGGTGTTACCGCTCAATCGGCAAAGCGGCCTGGCCGTGGGCATGGGCCTGCTGGGGCGGGTGGTCGACGGCAATGGTCAGCCGCTTGACGGCAAAGGCGCCATCGCTACCGATACCCGCGTACCTACCATAAAACCGCCCATTAACCCGCTGATGCGCCGACCCATTTCCCAACCGCTGGATGTTGGTGTGCGCTCAATCAACGCCTTAAATACGGTAGGGATAGGTCAGCGAATGGGCCTGTTCGCCGGCAGTGGTGTGGGCAAAAGCGTACTGCTCGGCATGATGACCCGTGGCAGTCAGGCTGACGTCGTGGTTGTCGGGCTGGTCGGTGAGCGGGGCCGGGAAGTCAAAGAGTTTATTCATGATATTCTGACCGAAGAAGAACGTGAACGCGCCGTCGTAGTGGCTGCGCCGGCCGATACGTCGCCGCTCATGCGTCTTAAAGGGTGTGAAACCGCGGTGACCATTGCTGAATATTTTCGTGATCAGGGCATGAATGTGTTGTTACTCATTGACTCACTTACCCGCTATGCCATGGCACAGCGCGAGATTGCTCTGGCGGTCGGTGAACCGCCTGCCACCAAAGGCTATCCGCCGTCGGTGTTTGCGCGATTGCCGGCGCTTGTCGAACGGGCGGGTAACGGCTCTGACCGACAGGGCTCAATAACCGCCTTCTATACGGTACTGACAGAAGGGGATGACTTGCAGGATCCTATCGCCGATACGGCCAGGGCCATTTTGGATGGACATATTGTGTTATCCCGTGCACTGGCTGACAGTGGCCACTATCCGGCTATCGACATTGAAGCCTCTATCAGCCGGGTTATGCCGTCAGTGGTCAGTGATGAGCATCTGTTGCAGGCCCGGCGCATTCGTCAGGTTTACTCCAACTACAAACAGAACCAGGACCTGATCTCAATTGGTGCTTATACCAAGGGATCTGATCCGCGGATTGATCTTGCAATCCGGGCGGAACCGGCAATTAATGCCTTTTTGCAGCAGGGGACCAAAGATATCCTGCCCTACGATGAAAGCCTCGAAGGCATGACCGCACTCGCTAAAGGCCTGGGTGACGGGAAACGTTAATGACCCAGCAACTGCAACGCGTGGCACAGTTTGAACGTGATAAGGAAAAGCAGTTCGGTCAGGCTTTTCGTCAGGCCCAGGCATTTGTTGATCAGCAGCGGCAAAAGCTCACCAACCTCGAGCAATATCGTCTTGATTACCTCAAAAATATCCAGCAGACCGGCAGGGCAGGCGTTGGCGCCAAGCACTATTCGCAAAACCTGGCATTTGTCGGCAAACTGGATAACGCCTGTGCGCAGCAACAACAGCACATATCTCAGGCGGTACTGGCAGCGGATCAGCGAAAGCGCCAATGGCTTGAGCAGCAGCAACGCTGTAAGGCGGTGGAGATGCTGCTGGAGAAGCGCCGTCTTGAAGCGACCAAAAAAGAATCAAAAGCCGAGCAGGATATGCTGGATGAATTAGCCGCGCAGTCTTACTTCCGCCGTCGCAACCGTTCGTTATAACCCGCCACGCAAGAACGATGAATGTCGCCTGGGTCTCAGCTTTTTTGCAAAGTGGAATACTCCTTGCTGACATATTTGATATCAACGAGCCGGCGCCTGCCACATTTGGAATGAGTAGCCAACGCATGCTAACTCAGGCCAGGCACACAGCGGGTTTAGGAAAACCATCGGGTACCTAGTTACCAAAGGGTAGACAGACATGATGCAACAACTTGCCGCCAAACAATCAGATATTGCCGCCCTGGACGTGGGCAAAGGCAGTGCGCAAACCGAAACATCGTCCGCCAAGGCGCCGACGCAGGAGTCGTTTACTGACTTTATCCGACAGGTGTCATCGAGCGAGGGCCGGCAAAGCAGCAAAAATGAAAAGGATCCGGCGGCAGGGACAGTGAAGGAGCCAGCGCGCCCGGTTATACCTGCCGCGGAAAGTAGCGCAAAGAAGTCGGCAGAAACGGTAAAGGATGCCCCACGCAACAGCGCAGATGCTGACACTACAAGCACAGATGTGGACAATAATGAGACGGTGAAAGCCGTGCTTAAGGATGAAGATGCGGATATTGACTGGCTGGCATATGTGGATGCGGTGAAATCTGCTGAAGCAAAGCTGGCAGGGAAAGGTGGTGACAACCATGACGGTAATGCGCTGACAGAAGAAGAGGAAGCTTTACTCGCTGATGCGTTACTCGCCATCGAAGAAGTGACGAAAGGTAAGCCCGGTAACGATCAGTTTATTGAATTTAAAGATGCACTGGAGCGACGGTTCACAACGCCTGTCGAACCGGTCATCACCGAGCTGACGGCGCAACTTGAAGCCGCGGGCGACAGCGAAGAAATCACGGAAAACCTCAAAGCATTAGCTGGTGTGTTGCTTACTGCACAGGAAAAGGGTGGAATAAAACTCAACAGCGATTCGGTGCTGGCCAGCTTGGCGGAAGCAATGCCTGGCGAGCAAGCGAAGTCGGTACAGCCCGGTGAACTGATTGCGCAGGCGTTGGCGAAAGCAAATACGGCGTCTGGCGATGCTGAGCAAAGTGAACAGGATCAATCGCTGCTGGTGTCTATGCTTAAGAATGAACTGAAAGCGCTTAAAACCGGTGCGGACGGCGGTGGTGATACGCAGCCTGTCAGCGATGCGGCGACGTTAGCGGCAGAGTCTCTTGGCGATGATAGTTTGTCTCAGCTGATGAAGGACATGCAGAGCTTATCAGAGCCTTCTGCCGACGCTATGACAGAGGCCCTGAGTAGCAAAATTGTGGCGCTGATGCCAAATGCCAGCGCTGAGCAACAGCAGACTGTGAAAAATACACTGGTTGCCGGCATCGCCGAAATGCAGCAACAGCTGGCCAAAGGACATGAGCCGGGTCTGGACTTAAAAGCGGTTATCCAACAGGCCATGGTGGACGCCAACGTTACACCCACGCAGTCAATGATGACGCAGATTGAACAGCAAGCTGCACAGCTGCATCAGATTGCGAGTACTACACAGCAAACGATGCAACAGGTCATTGCCACGCAATTAGTCTCAACAGACACCGTCATTCAGGAAAATAGCCAGGTACGCAGTGAAGCCGGAAAGGCACAACAAACTGCAGATGCGGTTACTAACAAACCGGTAAATATTAATCGGCCGGAAGGACACCAGCAATTACAGGAAAAGATCCGCTGGATGGTGAACAGCCGGCATACACTGGCAGAAATTCGTCTCGATCCCCCTGAGCTTGGCAGTATGCAGGTGCGTGTTAACATGAACGGTGATGCCGCCAGCGTCAACTTCGTGGTGCAGTCGCAGCAGGCCCGCGATGCGCTGAATGACGCTATGCCAAGACTGCGCGATATGCTCAGTGAACAGGGCATTGAGCTCGGCGAGTCGTTTGTCCAGCAGGATTCGGGGGGCGAAGGTGAGGACGCCGATGGACAGCTGGCTGGGGGCAACGGACAGTTAGAGGGTGAGACCGACGAGGACACCGAGGTTCGCGAACAGCCGTTAACCCGTCAGGAAACCGGCGGAATAGATTATTACGCGTAAATGCAGATTAAATTAGGCCATCGCAGCATTGCGATTTGTGACTGAACCCTGATAATAAGCGTCCAGCGTCACGACAAGGACAAAACATGGCAGAAGAAGAGTTACAAATAGAGGAAAGCGGTAAGAAAGGGACGATGATGTTCATCATCATTGCCGTGGTGTTGGTTGTCGGCGGAGTTGCCGCGTACTTTTTCCTGTTTAGTGGCAGTGATGAGCCGGCGGCGGGACAGTTGGAGACGACCAGTACTGCGGCCCCGGCAGCACCGCCATCCAGCGCGGAAGTCGGCTCGGCATTGTATGTGGCGATGCCGCGGCCCTTTGTATTTAACGTACCCGGCGCGGGGCGTGACCGGTTGGTGCAAATTAAAGTGCAGCTAATGGTCAGGGGCTCGGAGAACGAGGAAGTGGCGAAATCACACATTCCGCTGATTGAAGGCACCTTACTGCAGGTATTCAGCTCTGCCAATGCAGATGACTTGGTGACCGAGGCCGGGAAGGTTGAACTGCGTGACCAGGCGGTAAGCGAAGTACAACGTGTAATGAATGAAATTGCTGGTGGCGACGTGGTGGAACGCGTGCTGTTTACCGGTTTTGTAATGCAATAACAGGATGACACTGTGAGCGATCTATTATCCCAGGACGAAATTGACGCGCTGCTCCATGGCGTTGATGATGTCGAAGAAGAAGAGACCGGAGACAGCGAGTCGGATGCCTCTGCACTAGAGTACGACTTTTCCTCGCAGGACAGGATCGTTCGTGGGCGTATGCCAACGCTGGAGATTGTTAACGAACGATTCGCCCGGCACATGCGGGTCAGTCTGTTCAATATGATGCGTCGCTCTGCCGAGGTCTCGATCAACGGCATTCAGATGATCAAGTTTGGTGAGTACATTCACACGCTGTTTGTGCCGACCAGTCTGAATATGGTGCGTTTCCGTCCGCTGAAGGGGACAGGGCTTATCACCATGGAGGCCCGGCTGGTGTTTATTCTGGTCGATAACTTCTTCGGTGGCGACGGACGCTATCACGCCAAAATTGAGGGGCGTGAGTTTACGCCCACCGAACGGCGTATTATTCAGATGCTGCTGAAAATCATTTTTGAAGATTACAAAGAGGCCTGGGCGCCGGTGATGGATGTGTCGTTTGAATACCTCGACTCAGAAGTGAATCCGGCCATGGCCAATATCGTCAGCCCGACCGAAGTGGTGGTGATCAGCTCGTTCCATATTGAGCTTGATGGTGGCGGTGGTGACTTCCATGTGTCATTGCCTTACAGCATGCTGGAACCAATACGTGAGTTGTTGGATGCCGGTGTTCAAAGCGACAAAGAAGATACGGATCTGCGCTGGAGTAAGGCACTGCGCGACGAAATTATGGACGTGAGCGTAGCGCTCACCACCCACATGCTGGATGTGGATGTGCCGTTACGCAGCGTAATGGAGTTCAAAAAGGGCGATATTATTCCGGTCGATATGCCTGAGCATATCACGGTACTGATCGAGGACCTGCCCACATTCCGCGCCAAGCTGGGGCGCTCCAGAGACAACCTGGCACTGAAAATCACCGAGAAGATCGCACGACCTACCTCTGTGAAATCAGAGCTGCAATTATTAACCCGTGGCGGGCGCATCATTGATAATGATGCAGAGCTGCAAGTACTCGAAGAAGACCTGTAGTACAGGTGAACGTAGAGAGGAATTCCCATGAGTGAACAAGACGGTATGGACGATTGGGCAGAAGCCATGGCCGAACAGGAAGAAGCTGAGTCCGGCGGCAATGAAGACGTGTCGGCGGCCGACGGCGATGTCCAGACGCCAGAACTGGATGAACTCGAAGACGAGTCTATATCCGGTGAAGAAAAGAAGAAACTGGATACCATTTTAGATATCCCGGTTACCATTTCGATGGAAGTGGGACGCAGCCAGATTAGCATCCGTAATCTGCTTCAGCTGAACCAGGGATCCGTTGTCGAATTGGACCGGGTTGCCGGCGAGCCTTTGGATGTGCTCGTGAATGGCACGTTGATTGCTCATGGAGAGGTAGTAGTCGTCAACGATAAGTTTGGTATTCGGTTAACGGATGTTATTAGTCAAATCGAAAGAATTAAGAAGCTCAGATAAAATCTCTTTTAAAGCAAGGGTTTGCGCGATGCTGCCCTTGGCTTTAAGCTTTTCTGCCAGTGCCCAGAGCACGTCTACCCTCACCAGCGTCAAAGGCATAGTGTCAATTTTTCTATCACTTTTATTAGTGATATGGATCATTTTTGCGTTGGCGTATGTGATGCGACGGTTTAATGTCGCTCATGCCGGCGGCGGCCAAATGAAAGTTGTGGCCAGCATGATTGCCGGTAGCAAAGAAAAAATCATGGTGATCGAGGTCGGTGACGAGCAGCACCTCATAGGGGTCACTGCGCACAATATCTCTCACTTAAGCAAGCTGGCAACACCGCTGGAGACGCGACAAGCGACGTCATCGGGGGGCAATGGCGCTGATCAGTTTAAACAAAAGCTGATTAAAGCCATTGCAGGAAAAATGAATCCGGCAGTCAAAGAGGAGAAGAAGCATGACTAAACGTCATATCTCCCTGATTTCGCTGCTTCTGCTGGTGGTGTTCTGGGTCGCTCCTGCGCATGCACAACAAGGCATTTCTGCGGTGACGGTAACCACCAATCC
>CAZDUT010000057.1:7176-14964 GCA_964508695.1 uncultured Alteromonas sp. | reverse complement strand
CGCAGGATCCTGAGTTCGGTTACATTCATGAAGATATCGCTGAATACCAGAAAGAAAAAGATAAGAAGTTTGTGTCGTTGGTAAAATCTGAGCGCATTGCTGAGAAAACTGAGGCGGAAGAAGAAGAGCTGGCTCGTACCAATGAGCGTTTAGTGCGCATGGGTAAGAAGAAAATCGAGTCGATGGATGACATGCCCGAAGAGCTGGAAGAGCTTGATCCGTTTTTAGATGAAGCTGCCAATATTACCTATGACATGATTGAAACCGGGAAGTACGCTATTTCGCGAAACTAATCCCTCACAATACGGAGGGCTGGCTTGCTGCCAGCCCTTTTTTTGTATCTGACAATTAACAACAAAATAATAATAAAGGGACACCACATGGCAATTCGAGGTGAATTTTCCTCCCGACTGGGCTTTGTGCTTGCCGCTGCTGGCTCAGCCGTCGGACTTGGGAATATCTGGGGTTTTCCAACCAAAGTCGCCAGTAACGGCGGCGCAGCATTCGTACTGGTTTACTTGCTGCTGGCGTTTGTATTGGCGTATCCGGTACTGATGGCAGAACTCATCATCGGCCGCTCTACGCGCGCAAACATGGTGGATGCACTGGGGAAGATCTCGGGTAACTGGGTAGGCAGAGCGACCGGAATTTGGGGTTGCGTTACCGTTTCACTCATTCTGGCGTTCTATGCCATAGTAGGTGGCTGGATGTTGGTGCATTTTGCCGAGTCGGCAACCAGCCTGGTTGGCCTGACACCGGTATCCGAATGGTTATTAACTTCTTCACCAATCCGGGATATCGGCTTTACTGCTGTGTTTCTGGTGATGACTTCGTTTATTGTTATCGGCGGGGTCAAAGCCGGTATCGAAAAATGGTCGGTGCGTCTGATGCCCACACTGGTACTATTAATTATCGCGCTTATCATTTATGTAAGCTTTCAACCTGGCGCCGTAGAAGGGTGGAGTGCGTACCTGGTTCCCGACTTTTCACACGTTCTGAACCCTGACCTGTTGATCAGTGCCATGGGGCAGGCATTTTTCTCCATGTCATTAGGTGTGGGCACCATGTTGGTATACGGATCCTACCTCAGTAAACAGGAAAACTTACCCACCATTGGCGCATCGGTTGCACTGGTTGATATCGGTGTTGCTGTTATCGCGGGGATGCTTATCATCCCGTCTATGTACGTGGCACTGAACAACGGCGTCGAGATCTTTACCGCTGACGGCGCGCTGATTGAAGGTGATACGTTAATCTTCACCGTCCTGCCTGCGCTGTTTGACACCATTGGTGGTGTTGGTTTGATTGTCGCATTTACATTCTTCGCATTAATGGTTATCGCGGCGGTAACGTCATCTATCTCTATGTTAGAAGTGCCGGTAGCGTTTCTGGTAGAAAGTAAAAACCTGGCACGTAAAAAAGCCGTTAGCATCATGACGGCAATTATCTTTTTGTGCAGCTGTATCATAATCTTCAACTTCTCGACGCTGTTTGGCTTTGTGATTTCACTGACCACGCAATATAGCCAGCCACTGCTGGGCTTTGCGTTGTGTATTTTTGCTGGCTGGGTGTGGCGTCGAGATGCCATATTGCAGGAGCTAAAAGAAGGCGACGCCTACGCAGAAGATACGATGTTCTGGCGGATATGGCCGTGGTACGTTCGGTTCGTATGTCCGGTGGTGATTCTGGTAATGTTCTACCGCTCGGTTTTTTAGACAGTAAGAAGGATACGAGAATTACAATGCAAAACGCTAAGAAAACGCCTTCGTTACTCGACGCCATCATTCCCATTATCGTCCTGGTTATCATGATGGGCGGTGCCGTTTACCTGTTTGGGGACGGTTCATCCTATGGGCCTAACCAAATTGCACTGTTACTGTCGATGGGCATTGCAGCCGTCATCGGACTTAAAAATGGTCACCGCTGGAAAGAGATTGAGAAGGGCATTGTTGATGGTATTTCAATGGCGCTCGGCGCCTGCCTGATCCTGCTTGCGGTTGGCGCGCTCATTGGCACCTGGATGCTGGCTGGTACGGTACCGACACTCATTTATTTTGGTCTGGAGTTACTTAACCCGTCGTTTTTCTACGCCGCGGCTTGCCTGATTTGTGCAGTCGTCGCGATGAGCATTGGTAGCTCATGGACCACCGCCGCAACCGTAGGTGTCGCATTAATGGGGGTGGCAGCGGGGATGGATATGTCAGCCGCAGTCACCGCCGGGGCCGTCGTCAGTGGCGCTTATTTCGGTGACAAAATCTCACCACTTTCCGAGACCACTAATTTGGCACCTGCCGTAGCCGGCACGGATTTGTTTGATCATATTCGCTATATGCTTTGGACTACTGTGCCAAGCTTTGTGCTGGCGCTGATCCTGTTCACCGTGCTGGGCTTTAGCGAAGATGGTGCGGTAACGGCCGAACGAATTGAGCAAATGCAGTCACTGCTGGGCGAATCATTTAACCTGGACTGGTATCTGCTCATACCGCTGGCAGTATTGCTGACATTAGCGGTAAAGAAGATGCCGGCGTTCCCCGCGGTGTCCATCGGCGCGTTACTGGGCGGTATTTGGGCGCTGCTGTTTCAGAATGATGTGGTCATGTCGATGGTCGCAGACGGGGACGGCAGTATTATCGGACCAATAAAGATAGTCTGGACCGCACTGTTTGACGGCGTCAGTTTCGCTACGCCTGATGAAAACCTTAATGATTTGTTATCCCGCGGTGGTATGTCATCCATGCTAAATACCATCTGGCTGATTATTTGTGCAATGTCATTTGGCGCCGTGCTCGAACGGGTAGGACTGCTGAGTCGTGCTGTGAATGCCATTCTTAAGGGCGCGCACTCGGCGGGTTCCATGGTGAGCCGTACGATACTTACATGCATAGGCACTAATCTGGTGACCGCCGATCAATATATGGCTATCGTCATGCCAGGGCGCATGTACAAAGAAGAGTTTAAAAAGCGGAATCTGGATCAGCTTAACCTGTCGCGTAGCCTGGAAGACGGCGGAACGCTGACCTCGCCACTGATCCCCTGGAACACTTGTGGTGCATACATGCATGGTGTGCTGATGGTGCATCCGTTCGAATATATCTTTTATGCCTTCTTCAACGTAATAAATCCTATTCTGGCAATTATTTATGCGTACCTTGGTATCAAAATTCTGAAACTGACGCCTCCCCAGTATCAGACTGAGGCAGAGCGAAACACACAGTAAAGGTACGAAATACATTTAATCTGGAGGTTATATGTCTGTAACTGTGAAACGCCGCGCGGATTACACGCCGCCGGCTTTTACGATTTCTTCGGTATCGCTGGAGGTTTTCCTTCACCCTGAAAAGACCCGGGTGGCCAGCACACTGACAATTAACAGAAATGGGGATCACAACAAGCCACTGGAACTCGACGGGGAGCAATTAACCCTGTTGTCCGTTGGCGTTAACGGTGAATCCGTGCAACCAGTGCACAGCGATGCTTCCTCCCTGAGGCTGGCAGATTTGCCTGATGAATTTACATTGCAGGTAGAAACACAGATAAATCCGTCTGAAAATCATGCGCTCGAAGGGCTGTATTTATCCAATGGTGTTTACTGCACCCAATGCGAAGCTGAAGGGTTTCGCAGGATCACCTATTTTCTCGACCGGCCCGACGTACTGGCTGTCTACACCGTTACTGTACATGGAGAGAAACAACGCTTTCCGACCTTATTGTCCAACGGCAATCCCATTGATAAAGGGGAGAGCGGGGATGGTACACATTGGGTAACCTGGCATGATCCGCATCCGAAACCGAGTTACCTGTTCGCTCTGGTTGCGGGCGATTTTGACATGCTCAGCGACACCTTTACCACTGCCAGTGGCAAGGACGTGGCGCTTGAGTTGTATGTCGACAAAGGCAAAAAACACCGTGGCGCATTTGCCCTTGACTCACTGAAACGTGCCATGAAGTGGGATGAGGAGACATTTGGCCTGGAGTACGATCTGGATATCTACATGATCGTTGCGGTCGACTTCTTCAACATGGGGGCCATGGAGAACAAAGGGCTGAACATTTTTAACAGCAAATTTGTTCTGGCCGATACGGAAAGTGCCACAGATGATGACTTTTTTAATGTTGAATCGGTCATTGCCCACGAATATTTTCATAACTGGACCGGCAACCGCGTGACCTGCCGCGACTGGTTTCAGCTAAGCCTGAAAGAAGGTCTGACGGTGTTTCGCGATCAGCAATTCAGTGCCGACATGACCTCACCGCTGAGCAATCGGATAAAGCAGGTTAGGGTGATGCGTGAGCACCAGTTTGCTGAGGATGCCAGTGCCATGAGCCATCCCATCCGTCCTGACGAAGTCATGGAGATGAATAATTTCTACACCGTGACAGTGTATGACAAAGGAGCGGAAGTGATCCGCATGCTACATACATTGCTTGGCCAGGACACATTCCGCCGGGGCATTGATGAATATTTCAGACGCTATGATGGACAGGCTGTGACCTGTGATGACTTTGTCGCATCAATGCAGGCAGTCACCGAGCAGGACCTTTCCCAGTTTTCGCGCTGGTACAGTCAGTCCGGTACACCAGAAATCACTGTTAAGCGTCAGCATGATGCGTCAACGGGAAACTCCACGCTGACATTATCTCAGCGAACGCCACCGACAGCAGACCAGAAAGACAAGCAACCACTATTATTGCCGGTAGCTGTCGAACTGATTGATGATGAAGGCCATCGCCTGAGCGATGACAGCGGCAAGATAGAAAACGGTATGCTTATTCTTGATAGTGAGGAAGTCACTCTCACGGTCTCTGGGGCTAAAGGTCAAATCACGCCTGTGCTTCTGGGGAATTTTTCCGCGCCGGCTAAAGTGCACAATGACTTATCGGTGTCTGAGCTGCTTAAAGTCGTTCGCTACGCCAGTGACAGCTTTAACCGCTGGGATGCAATGCAAAGCCTTTATGACTATTGCATCACTGAAATTCAGGCTGGTAGAACGCTGCAGGATAGTCTGTGGGACGGATTACGTGAGGTTATTCGTAACGAGTCGGATAGCAAGGAACTCCTCAGTGAGTGCCTGGTAATCCCCAGCGTAGAGACATTGTTCCAAAGCCGCACGAATATCGATGTTCAGGCGCTCATCAGCGCTCGCAAGGCATTTTGTAAGCAGTTTTCTGAACAGCTTGAAAAAGCACTGCTGGAGGTGTTTAACACGCTCGATACCGGTGACTACCGTTATGTACAGAACGACATTAATGCGCGTAGATGCCGCAATGTCATTCTTTCTCACCTTGCCAGGTTACCGTCTCATGCAGACAAAGCGCGACAACAATACCAGAGCTCTGACAATATGACGGATACATTGGGCGCATTAAAAGCCGCACAGTTTACTGACCAGTCCAACTTTTTGTTGTTAATGAGTGACTTTGAAGAAAAGTGGCATGATGATCCACTGGTGCTGGATAAGTGGTTTGCGTTGCATGCTACACAGGCCCGCAGTGATATACTCGCGCAGTTATCGATGTTGCGGGAACACCCACAATTTAGCGCAAACAACCCCAACCGGGTTCGCGCCGTAATTGGCAGCTTCGCGTTTTTTAACAACGAATGTTTTCACGCGAAAGATGGCAGTGGTTATAAGTATGTAACAGACTATCTGATGGTATTGGATGACAGTAACCCTCAGGTGGCTGCCCGTATTGTCACGCCACTGACCCAGTGGCAGCAGTACGCCGACCCGTACCGCTCATTGATGAAACAACAGCTCAGTCGCCTGCTTACGAAGAAGAACCTGAGTAAGGATGTGTTTGAGAAAGTGAGCAAAAGCCTTGCTTATGACAACACCAACAGTCACTGACCACGTTTACTACTTTTCAATCAATGTGCCTTACAGTCAATGTGGGGCACTTTACGATGCCAGGCAGTCATCAGTGATCCTCACAGATGATCGTGGCCTGAGAGTCCAGGTACCCGCCGCACGAATGCGAACCTTCGTCTCCGGTACAGGGGTCAAAGGACGATTTCGACTCATTGTAGACAAAAACCGCCGAATCAGAGCATTTGAGCGTGTCAGCTGAGACGAGACTGACTTATACCGGCCAGGGGCGGCGACCTGGCTGGCAGATATATCACAGGGCCGTGCCGCTCCCTCAACTGCAATTTTTTACCTTTCCCGAAAGCTGTCGATTGCCATGCCGGCCAACGCCGGGAGCGGCGCAAAAAGCTTTAAATTCTTACGCAAATTGGTATGACGTGTTTCCCAAATACTGCTAATTAACTCGTTGATACCGCAAGTGTTATAGAAATTGTTAACTGGTAGGATTAGTTCTTGCGATTCTGACAAAATGATGTAATGATTTTGTTAACTCAACTTGGTTGGTATTTTTGTCGTGCGTCCTGCGCCGACTCGGGAGTATTAAAACTATGATAAGAAGGCACCGTGCATTTAAGAAGTCACCTGTAGCTGCCGGCGTTATCGCGCTACTTGGCGCCGCCAGCTTACCTGCGCATTCTGCGAGCTGGGACTTCGGCGACGTAAACATTTCATTGGACTCAACGTTTACGCTGGCAACCAGTATCCGTACTGAAGATCGTGATTACGATCTCATCGGTAACAGTAACCATCCGCAGTTCGACTGGTCCGGCTATAACGCCGCAACCAATGTTATATACCCCAGCAGCGACGTTTGGGCGCTGGCAGATGGTTCATACTCTACTAATGGCGACCTGGGTAACCTGGCGCATGATCCGGGTGATCCGTTCTCTACCCAGATTTCCGGTACCCATGAATTAGATGTTAATTTCGGTGATTATGGATTCTTTGCACGGGGCTTCTGGTTTTACGATTTCGAGCAACAAAACAACGATCGTCCGTATGCTAACCCGATTACCGGTCAGCAATATGATCTGTGTCAGGATCCTGAAGCTGAAGACTTGCTGTGCTCAGACATTCGTCTGTACGATGCCTTTTTCTATGGCGATTGGTGGTTAGGTAACAAACCGCTGACTGTCCGTGTAGGCCAACAGGTGATCAGTTGGGGTGAAAGTACTTTCATTCAACATGGTATTAACACGACAAACCCGGTAGACGTTACACGAGCACGCGCCCCGGGTGCGGAACTGCGTGAAGTGTTTATCCCGGTAGGCATGGTGTACGCTTCTTTGGGCCTGACCCAGAATGTCAGCGTTTCCGGTTATTATCAGTACGAATGGGAGCGGAGCTGGTTGCCGGTCGCAGGAAGCTATTTCGCGACTA
Source organism: uncultured Alteromonas sp. (assembly GCA_964508695.1). Lineage (GTDB taxonomy): Bacteria > Pseudomonadota > Gammaproteobacteria > Enterobacterales > Alteromonadaceae > Alteromonas. Next base: position 7,717 of record CAZDUT010000057.1, on the reverse strand, counting down.
ATGATTTTGCCGGTGAAGGCGGTCAGAGCAATAACGTTCAGTTAGGCTTCTCAGGCAATCCGGATATCGATCTTGATTTTCTGCTGTCTTCGCTTAATGGCTTAGGTGACGCGCTGCGTGCCGGTGGCGATCAAAGTGAGCTTGCTCAGGCGTACCTGGCATACCCGACCAAGGTCGCAGTTCGCGGCTACTCTGATGATGCGCACAATGATGCCGATGATCAGGGCCAGTTTGGTTTGCGTCTGACCTGGTTTGCAGAAATGCTTAACCAGTCAGAAATCAGTTTCTATCACATTAACTATCACAGTCAGCGTCCGTTAATTTCAGGTGTTACTTCTGACTTTACCCAGGCGGGTATTGCATCAGACATGGGTTTCATTGCGCAAAATGAAATTACCCGGGATAACATCACTGAACTTGGCGCGTTTACTGAGGCACAGTTCTTCTACCCGGAAGATATTAAGCTGTACGGCCTGAGCTTTAACACTAACGTTGGTACCACCGCTGTAGCGGGTGAGTTTGCTTACCGTGTTGATGAGCC
>CAZDUT010000057.1:0-7166 GCA_964508695.1 uncultured Alteromonas sp. | reverse complement strand
GATGATGTTGAGCTGCTTTATATGGGCATGCCTGAGCAACTCGCAAATGCAGGGCTTCGTCCTGACCTGGCAGGTATTTCTCAGCTTAACAATATTGGTCGGGCAGTGGGGCCGGGTGAAACCGCTCAGGGCTACCTGTTCTCGGACACCTGGCAGGCACAGTTCACCGTGTCTCACGTATTTGGCCCGGCGCTGGGGTCTGACAACTTCGTACTCCTTGGTGAGGCTGGTTATGTCAATATTGTAGATTTCCCTGACCCGGATGTAATTCGTCTGAACGCACCAGGCACCAACCGTTCTGGATCTATCGAACCAACGGCCAGTGGTAATCCACGCTTAGGCCTGCACACCGGTTTGTCGAACGGTCCTGAAACGAATCCATTTGCGACTGATGATGCGTGGGGCTACCGCCTGTTGGCAGTAGCAGACTTTAATAACATTGCGGCGGGTGTGAACCTGCGTGCACGTGCAACTTTCTCACACGATGTAGAGGGAACCACGCCAGATCCATTGTTCCTGTTCACCGAGGACGTGAAGTCAGCAAACCTGACGCTCACGTTTGATTACCTGAGCAAGTGGCAGGCATCAGCCTCATACAGCACGTTCTGGGGTGGAATTGGCACGACCAATCAACTGGCAGACCGTGACTTTGTATCGTTTAATATCAAGTATGCAATCTAACTTAGTGTGGTATTTATGATTAGAAAATTAGGAATTATTGCTGCCGCTATGTCACTGGCATTGTCCGGGACGAGTGTAGTGGCGAAGGTTTCAGAATCTGAAGCCAAGAAACTGGGTAATGAGCTCACGCCGCTGGGCGCCGAAAAAGCCGGTAATGCTGATGGCAGCATTCCAGCCTGGACCGGGGGAATTACAGAGGCACCATCTGGTTATTCAGTGGGGGATCATCATCCTAACCCATACCCAGATGATAAAATGAAATTTGAGATAACAGCAGAGAACTATAAAGAATATGGTGACATGCTGTCAGAGGGCCAGAAAGCGTTATTTGAAGCTTATCCTGAAACCTTCAGAATGCCGGTCTATGAAACGCGACGTTCGGCCTCAAACCCACAGTCGATTTATGACGCTACCCTGGCTAACGCAACCCGGGCGGAACTACTCGATGGCGGTAACGGACTGAAAGGCGCGGCGATTGGTATTCCATTTCCAATTCCGCAAAACGGTCTTGAAGCTATTTGGAACCATATTTTGCGTTACCGCGGTGAAGCCGTTCAACGTAATGGCGGCCAGGCAGCCGTGACCGCGTCCGGTGACTACAACGTTATTGGTTTCGATGAGCAACTGAAAATTAAATATGCCGAAGAAGGTGTGACGCCAGAGTCGCTGCTTGAAAACAACATTCTGTTTATGTTTAAGCAAAAAGTGACTGAACCTGCGCGCCTTGCGGGGACGGCCCTGTTAGTGCACGAAACAGTGGATCAGGTTAAAGAGCCTCGTAAAGCCTGGACGTACAATACAGGTCAGCGTCGTGTTCGTCTTGCGCCAAACATCGCATACGATACACCGGGAACGGCGGCCGACGGTCTGCGCACAACCGATGACTTCGATATGTTCAATGGCTCGCCAAACCGTTACAACTGGGAGCTTAAGGGCAAGAAAGAAATGTTTGTTGCGTATAATAACTATGCACTGCATTCTGACAATGCCTCATATGAGGAAATCCTTAAGCCACACCACGTGAATCCTGATCTTACTCGTTGGGAAAAGCACCGCGTGTGGGTGGTTGAAGCGACGCTCAAAGAAGGTTTCCGTCATATTTACCAGAAGCGCGTGTTCTTCATTGATGAAGATAGATGGCAAATTCAGGTAGCCGACATGTACGATAACCGTGGTGAGTTATACCGTGTGGGCATCGCCTATGGCGTTAACTACTACGAAGTGCCAACGCAATGGTCAACACTGGATGTTTATCATGACCTAAACTCACGCCGCTACCTGGCAATTGGTCTGGATAACCAGCAGTCAATGTATGACTTTACCATCGAACCTCGCGACGTAGAATTCACGCCGCAGGCTCTGCGGCGCGAAGGCATGCGCTAACAAGTATAAAAAACGGTTGGCAATGCCAACCGTTTTTGTATGCTAGTCCCTTTAATAGTTTAAAAAGGTCAGTTATGAAAAAAGTCATTGCAGTATCTCTGGCTGCATCCTTAAGTTTCACAGCTGTAGCTGACACCGCGTTTCAGGCGCCTCTCGTCAAACAGTCACTCATGTTGGATATCGACGCAACGCAATACGCCGTTATGGTCGGCGAACGCGGACATATTCTTACCAGCCAGGACGGTGAAAACTTTACCCAGGCAAATGTGCCTACACAATCAACCCTCACTGCCACAACCATTGTAGGCGATAAGGTATGGGCGGTCGGTCACGATGCTGCCATCCTGTATTCCGCCGATCGGGGCAATACCTGGCAAGTTCAGAATTTTGAGCCCGACTTGCAGCGCCCGTTTCTTGATGTTCACTTTTTCAATGAAAGTCATGGTATCGCGGTAGGTGCATACGGATTGTTTTACCGGACCCGCAATGGCGGTAAAGACTGGCAGTCTGAGCGACACGCCAGCCTGCTTGCACCCATGGACCGCGAGTACCTTGAGAGTGTCAGAGAGGAAAATGAAGAGTTCTATCAGCAGGAACTCAACTCCATCTTACCGCATATCAATCGCGTCACCTTTGACAGAGGAACCTTGCTACTGGCGGGCGAAGCCGGATTATTGGCGTACAGCCAGGATCAGGGGCAGTCTTGGGAGCGTTACGAGGTAGATTACACCGGTTCATTTTTCGACATTAAGCCGCTGGATGCCTCAACGGTTCTTGCTGTTGGCCTGCGGGGCAATATGTTCGTTATGCGTGACCAGCAGCAGTGGGAATTTGTTAACACCTGCTCGACCAGTACTCTCAACTCAACTTTTGTCGCATCAGACTCGCGTGTCGTCGCGCTTGGAAACAATGGCATGCTTATCACTGCACAGCGGCCGCTGCCGGTAAGCGAGGTTGATCCTTATGCTAACCCACTGGATTGTCAGCCAGCGAAAGGCATTTCTAAACGCCAGGTAGATGATAAAGCGGCTTTGGTTAATGCGGTACAGTTTCAGGGTAAGACCATCGCAGTGTCGGCAAGTGGCATAAAAACACTAAATTTAGAATAAGAGTAACCATCTGACTTATGACCGAAGTAATTGAACGCTTGATATTTTCCCAGCGCAAGCTTGTTGTTTTACTGTTTGTGCTGGCGACCGTCTTTCTTGGCTACCAGGCATCCAATATGCGCCTGGATGCGGGTTTCGAAAAGAATATTCCCCTTAATCACGAGTACATGCAGACCTATATGCAGTATCGTGAGGATTTTGGCGGCGCCAACAGTATCCTCGTGTCGATCTGTGACAAGAGCGGCAATATTTATAATCAGAACTTCTTTGATACGCTGAAAAACGTGCATGATCAGTTATTTTTTATCAATGGAGTAGACCGCTCACTGGTGGTGTCACTGTTCTCGCCATCTACCCGTTTTACCGAAATTGTCGAGGGCGGTTTTGCCGGTGGTCCGGTGATCCCGGCGGATTTCAATTCAGGTAATCCTGATGCGCTTGATCTGGTCGCGGCCAACGTCGAAAAGGCCAATATTGTCGGTCGTCAGGTCTCAAATGATTACAGCTGCGCCATGGTTACCGCGCAATTGCTGGATATCAACCCGGAGACCGGCGAACCACTGGATACGCTGGCGCTGGCCGGCGAGCTGGAAAAGCAACTGCGCGATAAGTACGAAAGCGACCAAATCTCTATTCATATTATTGGTTTTGCCAAGATGATTGGGGACGTTGCCGATGGCGCGAAAGACGTGTTGCTGTTCTTTGCCATTGCCATCGCAATCACCGCCGTGATGGTGTACTTCTTCTCACGCAGCATCATGCTGACCGTACTGCCGCTGCTGTGTTCACTGATCGCAGTTATCTGGCAATTAGGCCTGCTCACGACCCTTGGGTTCGGCATGGACCCCATGTCTATTCTGGTGCCGTTTTTGGTCTTCGCTATTGGAGTCAGTCACGGCGTGCAGATGATCAATGCCGTTGAAAAACAAGCGGTGTCGGGCATGGGCGCGAAAAAAGCGTCAATGGTAGCATTCCGCCGACTGCTGGTACCGGGCGGTATAGCATTGCTTTCAGATACGGTTGGCTTTATGACGTTGCTGGTCATTGATATCGGCATCATCCGTGAGCTGGCGATTACTGCGAGTATGGGTGTGGCGGTAATCATTCTGACTAACCTTTTCTTACTGCCGGTATTGATGAGTTTCCTCAAACTCGACAAAAAGTACGTCAGTAAGTTTGAAGGCAAGGAAACACATTCATCACCGTTTTGGCGAGCGATTGCTGCCTGTTCTAATAAGCGCCCGGCAATCATCATTCTGTCTATAACCGCTGTACTGTTTGTACTTGGCTTTATACAGTCCCAGCAAATGAAAATTGGTGATCTTCACGCCGGCGCCCCGGCGCTGCACGAATCGTCACGGTACAATCAGGACACCTTCCTGATCACCAATAAGTATGAAGTTACGGTGGATTATATCTCGGTACTGGTAGAAACCACCCCGGAAGCCTGTACGTCACACAGCGTGATGAAAGCGATAGACGATTTCCAGTGGAAAATGCGGAATGTTGACGGTGTGCAATCAGCAGTATCTCTGGCCTCGGTGTCTAAAATCGTGAATGCCGGCTATAACGAAGGTAACGTTAAGTGGCAGGTGATACCGCGTAATCAGCAAACGCTGGTACAGGCTATTGCACGTGTGCCAACGTCGTCGGGTCTGCTCAATGGTAACTGCTCGGTAATGCCGGTCATTCTGTTTATGGAAGATCATAAAGCAGAAACTATTTCCCGGGTTGTCGATGCCGTTAAGGAATACCGCACCGAGTATGAAACTGATGATCTCAAGTTCAGCCTTGCATCCGGACCCGTGGGCGTTATGGCGGCCACTAATGAAGCGGTGAAGTCAGCACAAACGCCAATGATGATGTATGTCTTTGGTGCAGTGATAGCGCTTTGCCTTATCAGTTTCCGGTCTGTTCGCGCCACCCTGGTGGTGGTCGTGCCTCTGTATATCGTGTCCGTACTGGCACAGGCTCTGATGACTTTGCTTGATATCGGTCTGACCGTGTCAACGTTACCGGTTATCGCGCTGGGTGTGGGTATCGGTGTCGATTACGGTATCTATATTCTGTCGACGAAGAGCATCATGCTGAAGAAAGGCGCAACGGTTCAGGATGCATACCTGGCCGCGCTGAAAGAGCGGGGCAGTGCTGTGCTCTTTACGGGTATTACGCTGGCGATTGGTGTCAGTACCTGGGTGTTCTCGTCACTGAAATTCCAGATGGACATGGGGATCCTGTTAACCTTTATGTTCCTGGTGAATATGCTTGGTGCAATTATTGTACTGCCTGCACTGTCGCGCTTCCTTTGGTGGAAACGCAGTGAGTAATCGCAGTAAATATTTTTTTGCATAGCTACGCATAGAAAAGGGCCTTTTGGCCCTTTTTTATCGTGCAAAGCTGCATAGTTATCTAACCTGTTAACAAGTGGTTAAAAATAGGCTTTTAAAGCGTTGCTGTTTTAGCGAGAATATGTCGCATTCTAACTTTGTAATGCACATGATCTCAGTGTCCAACACCATCGTTTTAAAGCGTTAACCAACACACCAGCGTCTCTTGGCTGTCTGGTGTAAGGCAAAACACCGCAGACCAGTGACCTGGCTATGGGGAAAGCGTCACTGAACAGGTATCATTACCGGAAAAAATATCCCTGCACTCAAAATATAATAAGGTTTAAGAATGACAGTCACGTCAAAGCGACACTCGGTATTGCTTGATAATGTATTTGCACTTATCAACAAGAAAGTGGATGCGAAGCAAAAGGCACTGGTAACCTCATTTGGTCAATTGCTTTATAAAAATATCTCCAGTGATGATCTTGAACACCGCAACGACAGCGATCTGTACGGCGCAACACTTAGCTTGTGGCACGCGCTGGATAACTTTGACAGCGAAAGCATGTACATCCGTGTTTTTAATCCGGAAATTGCTAAGCATGGCTGGCATTCCAGTCATACGATCGTCGAAATTATTGTTAAGGACATGCCATTTTTAGTCGACTCGGTACGTATGGCACTGAATCGCATGGGCATTACTGCACATTTATTTCTTCATAGTCCCATCGGACTAAAACGTGACAGCGACAATAAAATTAGCGAGTTTGTTGAGCCGGGCCAGAATAAAAAAGACTCACAAAAAGAAACCGTATTATTTATTGAAATCGATCGTCAAACCTCCAAAAAAGACATCGACGCCTTAACCAAAGAGCTTAACTCAGTGGTTGATGAAGTCTCCCTGGCTGTAAACGACTGGCAGGATATGACCGACCGGTTACACTCTGTGGTTGAAAATAAGGAAGACTTGCAGTGGCCCATCAGCGAGAAACAGAGAAAACAAACGAATCAGTTTCTTGAATGGATGGCAGACCATAATTTCACGCTGATGGGGTATCGTTATTACGATGTCAAAGCGATTGAAGGTGATCATCGCTGGATCCCCGACAATGACAGCAGCCTTGGTCTGATGAAAAACTCCATCAATGACAAAGAGCGCTTGTTGTCAAAGTTACCGGCCTCAGCCAGGGAAGAGGCATTAAGTGAAACACCGCTGATCCTGACGAAAACCAACTCGCGCTCACGCGTGCATCGTCCTGCGTATATGGATTATGTCGGAGTCAAAGTATTCAAAGACGGGCAGGTTGTCGGCGAGCACCGGTTCCTGGGACTCTATTCCGCGTCCTTTTATAACCAGAGCGTTACCCAGCTTCCCATCCTGCGTGAAAAGATCCAGCAGGTAGTTGAGGAATTCCCACCAGAGGAAGGAACCCAGGTGCAGCGAGTCATCGAGTCATTGTTTGGGCTGCCTGGGAAAGCTGGCGAACCACCCCTGGAAGGAGAAACATTTAAAGGCTACCTGTACAGCACAATAACATCCTTTTGGCTTCGCCGGGCGGAGACGGGTCCGGTGGTGCTGGTATGCGATGATCTGCATTGGTCTGATCCGGCGTCGTTGGTTTTACTGCAGCATCTGTACACCTTGACTGACAGCGCAGCGATC
>CAZDUT010000056.1:4841-15142 GCA_964508695.1 uncultured Alteromonas sp. | reverse complement strand
AAGCTTCACCGAGAGTTTCATTGACAGGTTGCCACTGATGGTTGCCGTCAACGCACTTTCTGCCCGGGACTTGGTGTTTTCATCGCCGACTTCAGTACTTATCGTTTGCGTAAACTTGGCGGTCTCTGAAATGCGCCATGAATATGCCGTTGACGCACGCACGATCACACCGTTTAACTCTTCACCGTCCTGTGTTTCACGAAAAGCATAACCCGGACCAATGGAATACTCCAGAGTGTGCGCTTCGCTTTCGTAAACCTTTTGGTTCCAACCTGCAGCAATAGTTGCCTGATAATCATAGTTACTCAATCTATCGTCTTCATAAGACGCGAAGCCAAACAGACGATGATCGGGGTTTTCCAGCTTATAATTTCCCTGCGCTGAGGAGAAGAATTTCTGTGCCGAAGTACGCTCTATTTCTTCGCCCTCAATCTCAACAGTTTCTTGCTTATACAGACCTTCAATGACGTAATCATTACTCCAGTCTTCAAGCTCCTGATGCGCGGTAATGCCGGCCGTCGCAGACGTGGTTTCCGTGTTACCGGTTGTGAATATAAAGCCAAACTCCCCTTCCATCGTAAAGGGTTTAACTTCTTCAGTTTCCGCTTCCTGAGCGACAACCGGTGATGCCAATAGCGCAACCACTGACACCGCGAGAACCTTCTGAGCAATAAACGGTTTATTCATACACTTTCCTAGTTAAATGGCCTGCCTGGCCTACTTCTTTAAAGTTTAGGGGTGGTGTTTATAGTACCGTGAGCGGCAATGATGTTAAATACCACATTAAGATGAATGGCTTATTCCAGTTCCTGGGGTAATTGGATCACCTGGTACCTTAGAAAAACTGATAGACCAGCGTCACCGACGTTTCAGTATTTAAGGCTGCATTGGTTTCTGTTGGGTTGGTTTCATGAAACGCAACGAATGCCAATTTCAGGGCCAAAGACCCAAAAATACTGGCCGAGAGTGATGTTTCAGAGCGCGAAATAATATTCTGGGTGCCTGCCTGCATACTGAGAAACTGGCGAAATTTAGCGCCGGAGTTCCATGTATAGCGGTACTCTGCAGACGCCCGGGTAATGAAACCGCTATTTACGGACGAAATCGTTTCGGGTTTGGCTTCCATAAATGTGTAGCCCGGCCCGATACTATAACGAAAACTACTTTCTTCGTTTTGCCAGAGTCGCTGAGACCAGCCTGCCGCAAACGATGCCCGGTATTCGTAACCATTGAAGCGATCGTCTTCGAAATCGGCATACATAAACAGGCGTCGATCATCGTACTCTAGTTTATAATCAAACTGCGCATTGGCATAAAAACGCTGGGCAGTGACTTCCCGACTGCTACCCGCCACATTGCTTTCTTTATACAGCATTTCGGCATTGTAGCTATTGCTCCAGTCACGGGTTTCCTGTGTGGAAATAATCGCCGCTTTTATTGATGCAGCCGACGTATTACCGGTGGCCACCAGCACGCCGAGCTCGCCATCCAGCGTAAAGGCGGGGCTGGTAGTTTCTTCTTGCTGGGTTAGCTCAGCATGGTACAGGGTTTGGATCAGATCCTGAGCCGCAAGTGCTTTTGTGTTCATCAAAACAAAGACAAGCAAAAGCCCACGTAAAACATGGTTAGTGTGCATAGAATTTCGTCGTAACTTTTAGCGCAATCTAACGGGGCCGATGTTTATATCGGTTGCTGTTAGTATCTACATCCCTACTGAATGAGGGCGGATAACCTTGCTGCCTCCCTGCCGGCGAACTCAACAGCGCTTCCTAGGGTCTCCCCTTCTATTTTTATCGTTTTAGCCACCGCATCCGGGAAAATATCGATATCCAGATTGGTGACCTTTTTTTCTTTAAGCGTGACGCGTCTGGCGCATTCCAATAGCGCAATATCCACATCAGTTGCCAGTTTTCCGGTGGCGTGTAAATGCTTAACCGGATAAAACAATGGCAAGGGCAGCCGCCAACGCTCTAATATAGTACCGGTACAGGCTGCAAACGTAAAACCAAAGTGCTTGAGCTGCTTTTCTTCCGGCATCAGTGCGTCTTCATCGGCAACATATGCAGCGTATGCATGAGGATCGTGGCAAGCGATAACCGGCTCACTCAAATCCAGCAGTATACCGACAACAAAAAAGCGTTCGTTACCTCTGATCCCTGCCTGTTTTGCCAGATACCTGGCTATCAGTCCCCGGTAAACCGAGGTATTCCAATGCTTGTCACTGTCGATAAGTGACGACGAAAACTGACGAAACGCACTTGTCGCCGTCTCCGCCATGACCAGATTATATAATGCTTCTCCGCCTATTATATTGACAGCCTTACTGATCGAGTCGATTTGTGACGGAAAACGAAACAACGAGCTGTTGGCCAGCTTGAGGACTTTTGCCGTGAGCGACGGATCCACGCTGATAAATGTCGCAATATCGTCTGCGTTACTTCGGGGATCATCAAGTACATCACGAATACGCAGGCATACATCAGGTAACGTAAACGACTTTGCCGCATAATTAACGAATTTGTCCATCGACATAAATACTTTCCACTCATACCAGGCTGATTGTTCCAGTTCTCACAACACCCACTTTGACCGGCGACAGTACGCGGCTCTCGCTCTGGCATACCCTCCACAGGCCATGCGTCGGTAATCTCACTGATTACCATACTGCACAAGCGTATTACGCTTTGGGAAGAACCGATAGCTGTGAGGCGGGTATTATAACAACCACTGTATTTTTCTCAGCTAGATTCGTCTGGCTCAGGCATAGAATTTTATACCTGCGCAAAAACTACTACGCTTTCGGGTCGTCAAACAGATCGGATTGCAGCTGCTGCTCATCTTCAGGTTTACGCGCCGCGTTTTTCTGTCGCCGCGCGATCTGGCGTTTGCGTCGGTGGCACGCGGCAATAATCTGACGGCGTGTGGCATCATCCACCTTAAGCCAGTACAGCCGCTCTTCTCTGCTTCGATGGCAGCCTTTGCAATAGCCCCGTGGCCCCGATTCACATACGCCAATACAGGGGCTGGGAACTTCAAAGAACTCGAGCTGAACGCCAGACTGTGAGTTTTCCGCACTCATAATGTACCCGTGCTACAGGTCACCAATATTCATGACACAAACTATAGCACTCTTCCCCACAAGGTTAATCTACCAATGTATAGTCAATCGTGGATACAACCCTTACCCGTTTAATATGAGGGTGATGGGCATCACGGCTACTGATACTGAACTGGCCCTGGTTAGCACGTTTAATTTTACCCAGTGTACTGTTGGAATCACTGGCAAACTTTTCCGCCACTTCACGGGCATTCAGTGTGGCTTCCTCAATCATTGTCGGTTTGACCTCATTTAACCGGGTAAATACAAACTCCGGGCCTGACTGATACCCCTGGTCAGTCAGCACGATACCGTCGCGAACCAGACTGGCAATTTCATTCATCACCCGTGTCACCTTTTCCACGTCAGGAGAATATACAGTTACGGTTTGCATCGCGCTGTAGCGGAATTCTGCCCGCTCTCCCCCACCATACTGCTGGGCAACTTTGTCGGTGATTTCGGGGCGTCCTATGGTGACCGAATCCACTGCAATACCGGCCTTCGTCAGAAACGCTTTTACCTTATCTGAATTGTCTGCGACACGATCGTATAACGCCGGTAAGTCATTGCCCGCCTCTATAAACTGAATGGGCCAGATAACCCTGTCTGCGACAAAGTCTTGCTCGGACAAGCCTTTTACCGTGACTACCCGATCCCAGGTTTTAAATGTCACCAGCGCATGACTTAATTGCGCGCCCATGCCAACAAGCCCAAGTCCAACACCTAACGCCAAAATTACCGCGACAACTTTCCCCATTACCTTCCCCTGATTGCCTGTGTGACTTTTAGCTTAGCCCAACACGATCCTTAAAGGGGGGCAATTTAAAGCGCAATTATGCACAATTGAGACATAAAAAAAGCGAGACACTGTCTCGCTTTTTTTGATTCGGCTAACGCGACTTACTTTTTCTTTTTCGCTTTCGGGTTTGGCATGTCTGTGATGCTGCCCTCGTAAATCTCAGAAGCCAGGCCAATTGACTCATTCAGCGTAGGATGCGCATGGATTGTCAGTGCCACATCTTCTGCGTCTGCGCCCATTTCGATGGCCAGGCCGATTTCGCCTAGCATCTCGCCGGCATTGGTTCCGACCATGGCACCACCGATTACCCGGCCAGTGTCTTTATCAAAGATCATTTTGGTCAGACCGTTAGTTGCATCAGAGGCAATCGCACGGCCAGAGGCAGACCATGGGAAAGACGCGGTTTCATAGCTCACGCCCTGATCTTTCGCTTCTTTCTCAGTCAGACCCACCCATGCTACTTCCGGCTCTGTATACGCAACAGACGGAATACAGCGTGGATCGAAGTAATGTTTCTGACCTGAGATAACCTCAGCCGCTACATGGCCTTCGTGTACCGCTTTGTGCGCCAGCATTGGCTGGCCGATAATGTCGCCAATAGCGTAAATATTATTCACGTTCGTGCGTAACTGCTTGTCGACATTAATGAAGCCTTTGTCATCCACTTCGACACCGGCCTTATCGGCATCAAACATCTTGCCGTTCGGCTTACGACCTACGGCAACCAGTACTTTGTCATAACGTACCGGCTCTGATGGCGCGTTCTTACCTTCAAAGGTCACGTACAGGCCATCATCTTTGGCTTCCACGTCGGTCACTTTGGTTTCCAGCATCACGTCGAATTTGTCTTTATAGGCTTTCATAAAGACTTTCATGATATCTTTGTCTGCCGCAGGAATCAGTTGGTCGAGGAACTCAACCACATCAATTTTCGAGCCCAGCGCTTCGTATACGGTACCCATCTCAAGGCCAATGATGCCGCCGCCCAATACCAGCATTTTTTCCGGAATATCTTTCATTTCCAGCGCGCCGGTAGAGTCAATCACACGCTCATCGTCGTGCGGAATAAACGGCAGCGTTACCGGCTCTGAGCCAGCAGCAATAATGGCATTTTCAAACTTAATGGTTGTCTTGCCGTCATCGCCCTCAACCTCCAGGGTATCGCTGCCGGTAAACTTACCATAGCCTTTGACGTGCTTCACTTTTCGCATTTTGGACATGCCAGACAACCCTTTGGTTAACTGCCCGACTACGTCATCCTTGTATGAGCGAAGTTTGTCCAGGTCGATCTCAGGCTCGCCAAAAGACACACCGTGATTGGACAGATGCTTGGCTTCCTTCATGACTTTGGCAACGTGGAGTAATGCTTTTGACGGGATACAGCCCACGTTCAGACACACACCACCAAGGGTGTCTCTGGCATCCACTATTACCGTTTCAATGCCTAAGTCGGCAGCGCGGAACGCTGCAGAGTAGCCACCTGGGCCGGCGCCCAATACCACTAACTGAGTTTTAATTTCGCTCATCGTGACCTCAAATTCTGTCCAATTTCAATGCGTTTAAGTACGCGTGTAAGTTTTCAATGCCTGTTACACGCTCGAATTTTAACTAGGGTGTCAAAGCTGTGTAAAGCTAACGACGCCGAAAAGGCATAAAAACACGCAATCGGGAGCCTGAGGCTCCCGAATTGATGTTTTTTACAGCAACATTTGTCGCAGGTCTTCCAGTACACCTTTCATGTGCACGGCAAACCGGGCAGCGACGGCACCGTCTATTACCCGATGATCGTAAGACAGCGACAACGGCACCATCAGGCGCGGCTCAAATTCACTGCCATTCCACTTGGGCTTCATGTCGCTTTTTGAGACACCCAAAATCGCCACATCCGGTGCGTTTACAATTGGTGTAAAGGCCGTACCACCAATGCCTCCAAGACTTGAAATGGTAAAACAGCTGCCCTGCATATCGGCCGACTTCAGCTTACCGTCACGGGCTTTGGCACTGATCTCCATCAACTCTTCTGACAGCTCATGGATCCCTTTCTTGTCGACGTCACGCACGACCGGCACAACCAGACCGTTTGGCGTATCCACCGCAATACCAATATGGTAGTACTTTTTATAAATTAAAGACTCACCGGTTTGCGATAACGACGTGTTGAAGATCGGGTAGGCTTTCAGCGCATCGGCTGCCGCCTTCATCATAAACACCAGCGGCGTAATTTTAATACCCAGCTTGCGCTTCTCTGCGATCTTGTTTTGCTCTTTACGGAACGCCTCAAGATCGGTGATGTCAGCTTCCTCAAACTGTGTAACATGGGGAATGGTCACCCAGTTACGATGCAGGTTAGGGCCTGAAATCTTCTGTATTCGGGTCAGCGGCTTCTCTTCTACTTCACCGAACTTCGAGAAATCGACTTTCGGCGGCGGAATGACCTGCAGACCACCACTGCCCTCAGCATTAACCGCGCCGGCGGTGGCTTTCGGACGTGACAGTTCGTATTTCACATAGCTTTGCACGTCTTCTTTTAAGATCCGGTCTTTACGTCCGCTGCCTTTTACCTGCGTCAGGTCGACACCAAACTCTCGCGCAAGACGACGTACAGATGGAGATGCATGCACCTTACCGGATTTTTGCTTCTCCCCCGCCGAAGGATGATGCGGTACCGGTGGGCGCTTCGCGCGTGAGCTGTCACCGTTATCAGATGACGATGACTCAGACGCTTTGTCCTCAGACTTGCCGTCTTTCGTCTCGTCTTCAGCGTCTTTGCTTTGGCCGCCACCTTCACTAACGACTTTAAGCATCAGTACCGAGGAGCCTTTTGACACCTTATCACCCTGCTTCACCAGCAGTTTGCTGACTGTACCGGCCTTGGGTGCAGGGACATCCATGGTGGCTTTGTCAGTTTCCAGCGTAATGAGACCGTCTTCGGCTTCAATACTGTCTCCTTCTGACACCAGGACTTCGATGACTTCAACGTCTTCAGCATCGCCAATGTCCGGCACGGTGACTTCCATTTCTTCTTCACCGCCCGATGACGGCTTAGCATCTTTGTCACTGTCTGAGGTCTCTTTTGAGGCCGGCTTATCGTCTTTACTGTTATCGTCGCTGCCCGAATCATCGCCCGCATCGCTGCCAGCCACTTCCAGCATCAGGATCAGCGAGCCTTCGCTGACTTTGTCACCCTCTTTAATCTTCAGGCTGACAACCTTGCCTGCCTGCGGCGCTGGTACGTCCATTGTGGCTTTGTCGGTTTCCAGGGTAATAAGACCGTCCTCGGCCTCGACACTGTCACCTTCAGCGACCAGCACTTCAATGACATCCACTTCTTCGGCATCACCGATGTCCGGTACTGTCACTTCTATGGTTTCGCTGCTACCCGAGGACGCTTGTTTATCTGTCTCAGAGGATGCCGACTCATCCTGCTCTCCGCTGTCCCGGGACGCTTCGTCATCGCTGGTATCGGCGTCATCGGCAGCGTTATCATCTGCACTCTCGTCGTCGCTGTCATCACTGTCACCACTCGCTTCCAGTTTGGCGAGTAGGTCGCCTTCACTGATCTTATCGCCAACACTGACTGATAACTCTGTGATTTTCCCGGCAAAGGGGGCCGGGATATCCATGCTGGCCTTGTCACTTTCTACCGTGACCAGCGAATCTTCGGCCTCTACGCTATCGCCAACGGAAACACACAGTTCGATGACTTCAACGTCGTCCTCTCCGAGGTCGGGTACGTGTACGTCTTTAATCTCTGACATATACTCAGTCTCCGTTCACTTAGGCGTATAGTGGGTTTAGTTTTTCAGGATCGATATCAAGATCCTTCATCGCTTTGCTCAGGGCCTTGGCATCCAGCTCTCCGGCTTTATGCAACTCATAAAGCGACGCAAAGACGATGCTCTTGGCATCAACTTCAAAATGGCGACGCAGATTCGCGCGGCTGTCTGAGCGGCCGAAACCGTCAGTACCCAACACGCGATAACTGCCTGGTACGAAGTTGCGAACCTGGTCTGCGTAGTTCTTGATGTAGTCGGTAGCCGCAATGGTAGGACCATCGTTACCCTCTTCAAGCACCTGCGTAATAAATGGTACGCGAGCCTTATCGCCGGCATGCAGCATGTTATAGCGGTCGCAATCGATACCTTCACGGGTCAGCTCGTTAAATGAGGTGACCGAGTAGACTTCTGACTCAACATCAAAGTCATCGCTCAGGATCTTCGCAGCTTCACGGACCTGCTCTAAGATGGTACCTGAACCCAGCAGCTTCACTTTCTTCTTGCCTTTGCCAACGGTATCCAGCTTATAAATACCTTTGACGATACCTTCTTCGACATCTTTGGGCATTTCAGGCTGCACATAATTCTCGTTCATTACCGTGAGGTAATAGAATACGTCTTCCTGCTCTTCACACATACGACGCAGACCGTCCTGCATGATGACCGCAACTTCATAGCCGTAGGCCGGGTCGTAACTGACGCAGTTTGGTATCAATGCCGCCTGTGTATGGCTGTGGCCATCCTGGTGCTGCAGCCCCTCACCGTTCAGCGTGGTGCGCCCCGCGGTTCCACCAATCAGAAAGCCACGGCAGCGTGAATCGCCGGCCGCCCAGGCCAAATCGCCTACACGCTGGAAGCCAAACATAGAGTAGTAGATATAAACCGGGATCATCGGCAGATCATTTAAGCTGTACGAAGTACCCGCTGCCAGCCATGAGGCCATGGCGCCCAGCTCGTTAATCCCTTCCTGTAACACCTGACCTTTCTTGTCTTCGCGGTAATACGCCACCTGATCAGAATCCTGTGGCTCATACTTCTGGCCCTGTGACGAATAAATGCCGACCTGGCGGAATAAGCCTTCCATACCAAAGGTGCGTGCTTCATCCGGAATGATAGGCACTACGCGCTTACCGATTTTCTTGTCTTTTAACAGCGCAGTCAGTACACGGACAAAGGCCATGGTGGTCGAAATTTCACGCTCGCCGGAGCCTTTGGTTACCGCTTCGAATGCTTTTAATGCCGGCGCTGGCAACTCTTCGGAGCTCTTCGCGCGGCGTACCGGCATATAACCGTGTAACTTGTCGCGACGGGCTTTGAGGTACTTCATCTCATCGCTGTCATCGTCAAATTTATAGTAGGGTAAATCAGACAGTTTTTCGTCTGAAACCGGGATGTTGAAACGGTCACGGTAGGCTTTTACGGCGTCCATATCCATTTTCTTGACCTGATGGGCAATGTTCTTGCCTTCGCCGGCAGCGCCCATACCATAGCCTTTTACGGTCTTGGCCAGGATCACCTGTGGACGGCCTTTAGTGTTCACCGCGCGATCATAGGCTGCATAGACTTTCACCGGATCGTGACCACCACGGTTTAACCGCCAGATGTCTTCATCTGACATGTTAGCAACCATTTCTTTGAGTTCCGGATACTTGCCAAAGAAGTGTTCACGGGTATACGCACCGCCCTTGGCTTTGTAGTTCTGGTACTCACCGTCGACCGACTCGTTCATTACCTGTAGCAGCTTACCGGAGCTGTCACGGGCCAGCAGCGGATCCCAGTAGCGACCCCAGATGACTTTAATGACTTCCCAGCCTGCGCCGCGGAAATTACCTTCCAGTTCCTGAATAATTTTGCCGTTCCCCCGAACCGGACCATCCAGACGTTGCAGGTTACAGTTAACCACAAAGGTCAGGTTATCCAGCCCTTCACGGGAAGCCAGACCAATAGCTCCCAAGCTTTCCGGCTCGTCAACCTCACCGTCACCCAGGAAGCACCAGACTCGCTGTTCAGAGCAGTCTTTGATACCACGGTTGGTCAGGTATTTTAAGAAGCGGGCCAGGTAGATAGCCTGAATCGGACCCAGTCCCATGGATACCGTCGGGAACTGCCAGAAGTCTGGCATCAGCTTAGGGTGCGGATACGACGACAATCCCTCACCGTCCACTTCCTGACGGAACATATCCAGCTGGTCTTCGCTCAGACGTCCTTCGATATAGGCACGCGAATAGATGCCGGGGGCAACGTGGCCCTGAATAAACAGAAAATCGCCGCCATCGTTGTCGTTGGGCGCACGGAAAAAGTGGTTAAAGCCCACATCGTACAGCATGGCCGATGAGGCGAAGCTGGAAATATGGCCACCCAGCTCCAAATCTTTCTTTGACGCACGCAGTACCATCATCAGGGCATTCCAACGCAGTGCGTTGCGAATTTTTGCTTCCATGGTCTGGTCGCCTGGCATCGTTGGCTCTTGCCCCGGCGGAATAGTATTGATGTACGCCGTAGTAGCGTCATACGGTAAGTGGGCACCATTTCTGCGTGCTTTTTCAATCAGTGATTCCAGTAGGAAGTGAGCGCGTTCGACGCCTTCTTCTTCTAATACAGACTCTAACGACTCCAGCCATTCTTGTGT
>CAZDUT010000056.1:0-4831 GCA_964508695.1 uncultured Alteromonas sp. | reverse complement strand
ACATCTTGGTGCATCATTTCAGTCATGGTGCCATCCTATCTTTGCTGATATAGATAACCCGGCCGCTGTCTTGCAACCACGGACGAGTGCCTAAACTAAGTTGTACTTTTGGTGACCGGCTTCGGCTCACCTGTTCTTGCCTTTATACCCCTTGTAAACGGGCGTAAAAGCGAATTTTGTGCGGCCTTATATTTCCAGACGGCGCAGGGCGCGTTGCACCCGACTATCGCGCTGATTAATCGCCAGCAATGTTTTTTCAATATAGGCAAGGTGTGCATTACACGCCTGCCGCGCGGCTTCCGGATCGCGCGACGAAATCGCCGCAACAATACCGTGCCGCTGCCTGGCTATGTCCGCGCCAGCATCCGTGTGCCGCGCCAGCATATCCAGGTTGCGCTCGATATTTTCCACCAGCATGCCCTGCATGGTGCTCATCACGTGCAGTAACACCATGTTGTGCGAGGCGCGTGCCATGGTGATATAAAACTGCCCCAGCGCTTCTGCCTGTTCACGCTTGCTCTCATCGGCAGCAGGACTGGGCAACTGGTCCAGAGCTTCCTGCAACGCCATATAATCCTCAGGTTGACCGCGAAGTGCAGCGTAATAGGCGGCCATCCCTTCCAGCGCATGGCGGAATTCAAGCAAATCAAACTGCGTTTCCGGACGCCGACTCACCAGGGCCATCAACGGATCGGTCATGGCGGCATTGAGCTTAGCGCTCACAAATGTGCCGCCCCCCTGTTTGCGATCAACCAGACCGCGCGCCTGCAAGTTTCCAATAGCTTCGCGTAAGGACGGGCGCGACACATCAAACTGCTGCGCTAACTCTCTCTCAGGAGGGAGTTTCTGACCTGCCAGCAGCGATCCGTCCAGTATCATGGACTCCAGTTGCTCGGTGATCACATCGGAAAGTTTCTTTCGCCCCTGACGCATGCCCTGTCCTGTTGCTACAAAAAAGGCGGCCAGTATGTAAACAATTTACACTGCCACCCATCAATTGGTAATACCATTTTACCTATACAGTTTAGGTCAGAATATGGCGCAGGACAACACTGAGACCTGTCCCGGCAACAAGGCACCTGTTAGCAACGACACTTTCTTATTGATATATATAGAAAAAACATCAGCACCCCGACTGGTCTGACGAGGAAAGGGCTGGTCACTTCGCCACCGATTTGTGGCGAATATGTCACCAGCATGTAGCAAATGGTCCGTTATGCTAACCAGCCAACCATGGTCAGTACGGCGGTTACTACCAGCAAAAATATCACGGTGCGCTTGGCCAGCTTAACCAGTACTCTTGGCTCTACTGACGCATCCTGCTCATGACTGGCCTCATCCTCAGGAGAAAGCATCTCAGCCTTTGCGGCGACCCGGGTAAGCAGATTGTAGGGCGGCTGAGAAATATCACCGGCCAGTTTTATCCACTCTGGCAACGCTCTGGAGAAGTGCCCCATCATAAGCACTGCAAAAGCAGTAATACGTACCGGCAGGAAATCCAGCGCGAACATAAGCCGTGTTACTGCCGATGTCTGTGAATGCCCCTCAGCAACCATTACCGACCAGCAATGCCGAACCAGCGTGTAGAATACTGCACCGGGCGCACCAAACGCGATAAACCACAGCATCACGGCGGCATAATGTTGGTAGTTCAGCCACATCATGTGTTGGCCAAAACTTTTCCCTTGCATGGCGGCGCTGTGGTTGTCTGTTTGTTCTTCATCAAAGCCCAGCTGCTGAGCGTAGAGCTGACTCGCTTCCAGGTCTCCGCGCTCAGCGGCTTTCAGGAAGTGCCAGTACGTTTGCCTGAGTGACGGACAGCCGATACAAATAAACAAGATCACGGTCTGTTCAATAAATGTCCAGAACGGCCCGAACAGCAGATGTTCTATCAGTGCCAACAGCAATGCAGGCAATAACAGCAACAGCCATATCTGTAGCTCTGGCTCCTTCTGACCCAACCACCCATTGCGGCTCATCAGGTTACGGTATTGCTCAGCATACCAGGTGACGTGCCAATATGGCGTCTTATCTACCAGTCGCTCCAGACTCAACACAATGAGCAAACTAATCAGGATCATTACGGGTTCCTTGTTATCAATTTTGCGTTACAGCTTGTCTGTACCGGCACCAGTCGAAAGATGGGCCCGGATCGGTTTTTCTGCCCGGCGCAATATCGTTGTGACCAACAATCCGCCCGAGGGTAATTTGTGGGTAGCAATCTCGAATATAACGCGTAAGTTCGGCTAATGTCTGG
The DNA here is from genome assembly GCA_964508695.1 of uncultured Alteromonas sp. Lineage (GTDB taxonomy): Bacteria > Pseudomonadota > Gammaproteobacteria > Enterobacterales > Alteromonadaceae > Alteromonas. Next base: position 2,574 of record CAZDUT010000056.1, on the reverse strand, counting down.
TATTGCCTGTCAGTGTAGTTGTCGTTATCGGTCCCTTCCAGTTCAATGCCGATTGCAAAATCATTACACCGGGTACGCCCCTGGAAGCTCGAAACGCCAGCATGCCAGGCACGCTGTGAGAACGGCACAAACTGCTCTACGCTGCCATCCCGATAGACAACACAATGGGCCGACACCCTTACTCCGCGCAATTGCCCGTAGAAAGGATCGGCCTCGCAATTGAGTGCTCCGGTAAAGAAACGACGGATATCATCACCACCAAACTTCCCCGGCGGCAGCGAAATATTGTGGATGACCAATAAGGATATGTCATCAGGGTCAGGTCGCCTGTCGCAGTGCGATGACGAGGTATACCGGGCATGGGAGTAATAATCCATTGTACTGAAAACCCTCAAGGTTCTGGCCTCTGTATGTCAGACACTATAAAGTGTAACTACGTTATTGCCTACCGGGGTGTTTAAAACATGAGTCACAGCAGTACATCAGGAAAATGGATGATAGCACTGGCCTGGATTACCGGGTTCGGCCTGTTGGTCCTGGTGTTTGGTGAATTGCTGGAACGGCAGATAAACCCGAATACCTCGCCCCGTTCCGTCACGCAGGGAAATCGTACACAGGTAACACTGCAACAGAACCGCGCCGGACACTATGTTACCAGTGGCTATATTAACGGTAAGTCGGTGGTGTTTCTGGTGGACACCGGCGCAACCGATGTTGCCGTGCCTGCTCACCTGGCAGATGATCTCGGCCTGGTAGCGGGGCGAACAGGCCTTGCCAGCACGGCTAATGGCACCGTCCGTGTGGCTGAAACGCGAATTGACAGCGTGCGCATTGGCGATATTGAAGTGAACAATGTGCGCGCTAACCTTAATCCCGGCATGACGGACAATCATATTTTGCTGGGAATGAGTGTTTTGCGGCAGTTAGAGTTTACTCAGCGCGGAGATTCGTTAATATTGCGAACCCTTTGATGACCAATACCAGAGTGCCTATGACCTCTTCCGATTTGACAGCGATCCGCGAGCAGGTATCGCTCGCGCTACGCGAAGATTTAGGCGGCGAAGTCAATGCCGACCACGACATTACTGCCGCCCTGATTGATGCATCGACAGTGGCTGATGCTACTATTATTACCCGTGACGACTGCACCGTGTGTGGGATTGCCTGGGTCAATCAGGCGTTCGCACTGATCGATTCGCGCGTTGCGCTCACCTGGCATGTTGAGGATGGTGACGATGTCAGTGCAGGCACCACGTTACTCAGTTTGCATGGTCCTGCCCGGGGGATTCTCACTGCCGAGCGCACCGCCCTTAATTTTTTGCAAACACTGTCGGCTACGGCCACGGTGGCGCGTCACTACACCAGAGTGCTTGGCACCTCAAAAACCCGCATACTGGATACCCGTAAAACGCTGCCGGGACTTCGACTGGCTCAAAAATATGCTGTGCGCTGTGGCGGCGGACAGAACCACCGCATCGGATTATTTGATGCGTTTCTGATTAAAGAAAATCACATTTTTGCCTGTGGTGGTATCGATCGCGCGGTATCCCGTGCCAAAACCCTTGCCCCCGGCAAGCCGGTAGAAGTTGAAGTGGAAAACCTTGACGAGTTTGTTCAGGCAATAAACGCCGGCGCCGATATCATCATGCTGGATAATTTTAGCAACGATCAGATCCAAGAAGCAGTAGCACTGAATAACGGAAAAAGTAAACTTGAAGTGTCGGGAAATATTACTGATGAACGGCTTGCATCACTGTCTGATATAGGGGTTGACTACATCTCCTCAGGCGCCCTTACCAAGCACGTGTCAGCAATAGATTTGTCGCTGCGGGTTTCTCTTAAGGCCAAATAAATCATTGTTCATAAAGCGTTTATTTGGACTGCTCGGAAATAAGGGCGCGAAGCCCGATGCTGATTACTTCGCCGCCAAAAGCAAGACGTCGGTATGATTTCTGATACTTGTCTAATGCATTGACGCTCCTATACTAAGAATCGACTACCGGGGCCGTTGACAGGACGACTCAGGTATAAAACGTCAATTTACTTTTTAATTTTTGAACTAAACGTGAATAACGTCCCGGAGAATGACCATGAAACACGTAGAAACTTCTAACCAAAAAGGTTTTACACTTATCGAACTGATGATCGTTGTTGCTATCATCGGTATCCTTGCAGCGATTGCACTGCCAGCTTACCAGAGCTACACACAAAAAGCGCGCTTCACTGAAGTAACTAACTCAACAGCGGCAGTTAAGTCAGCGGTTGAAGTTTGTGCGCAAACTACAGGTGGCGTAGCAGGTTGTACCAGCGGTTCAAACGGTATTCCGCCTTCAACTGCAACACTTGACGTTGCTGCTGGCGTAATCACGGCGACTGCTCCTGCAGATATGGACGTACCAGCCAGCGCTGCCGGTACCCCTGCGACTTACACTCTGAACCCTACATTCGCCGACGGCCGTGTTACATGGGAAGGTGTGTGTGACCCAGCTGAATTGTGCTAATTAAGTACAACTAGTGACCATAGAGCCCAGTCCAGTACTGGGCTTTATTGTGTCAGGGTTTCTTCAAATAACA
>CAZDUT010000055.1:0-15192 GCA_964508695.1 uncultured Alteromonas sp. | reverse complement strand
GACCCACGTCGACAATGCCAGTGTGATGGAATTGGTAGACATGACGGATTCAAAAATGAATGCGCCTAGCCAGCCACAACGGCAAAGTCATTGAAAGGTAAGCACCTTTTGACTAAAACAAGCTAAAATACGCTTGCAAAGATTTGCAAAGTTTTTAGACTACGCAAATTGTAAAGTTAGATGCCAGTGTGATGGAATTGGTAGACATGACGGATTCAAAATCCGTTGCCTTCGGGCGTGGCGGTTCAAGTCCGCCCACTGGTACCACTCTTCTTTTTAGAAGAAAATAAAACCGACGCAAGTCGGTTTTTTTGTCTGCGTTATGCATTCAAGGTTGCACAGGGCCGCCTCCTGCTGCTGCAAGAGGACAGCTCTGATAGGACGACGTCATCGTCCCAAGCGGACTAAAAGCTGTATCTGACTGTAACCGCGTGATGATCTCCCGATTTAACTTTTACCAGCACTTTTGCACCATCTTCTACAGTAATAGGCGCTGTCATCTTGTTGCCGCCTGCAGGACTTAGTGCGCTTTCCTGTTTTTCACCAGCCCCCAGTACGATAACGCTGCCGGTCAGCCCTTCAGTGTCAAAAGCCTCGCCGTGGTCCTTAATATACACACTGGCACTGTCTGACTCTCTAACCAGCTCGAACACTAACTCATGCTCAACTTTCACCACGCCGCCGTGTTCCGGCTCTGTGCTGCCGTGGCTCAAGGCCAAAGGTGATACGGCACTTAAGCTAAGTGCCAGTCCTAATGCTGCTAACACTGACTTTTTCATGTTTTATCCTCCAACGTTGCGATAGTCTTCTACAGGCGCTATCGCTAAACCTTTATACCAACTCTCCGGATTTCCGCTGCTGCCAGGCTGCTGAGGCACTTTTGCCCCACGCTTTGTACAAAAGAGGAGTGAGTAAAATATCCAATATCGTAGAACTAATCAGACCGGAAAAAATGACCACTGCCACCGGATGCAGTATTTCCTTTCCTGGTTCATCCGCTGCCAGCAATATCGGCACTAGGGCAAACGCTGTGACCATGGATGTCATCATTACCGGAGACAGTCGCTCTTGCGCACCGCGTATAATAAGTGCGGTATTAAATTGCTCGCCTTCAAACCGAAGCAGATTGAGGTAGTGGCTAACCTTCAGAATGCCGTTGCGAGACGCAATACCCGTAAGGGTAATAAAACCAACCACAGACGCGACGGATAAGGGGGTTCCGGTGAGCCACATCGCAATCACGGCCCCAATCAACGCCATCGGCAGGCTGCACATAATAATGCTTGCCAACACCCAGGACTGATACCGCAGATACAAAACCAGATAAATCAGCGCGAAAGACACAAGCGAGAGCCAGACAAGTAGCTGCATGGCTTGCTCTTGCGCTAAAAACTGGCCTTCGATGGTGATAAAGCCTTCCTGATCAAGTTCAACGTCACTGGTGACTGCCCTAACCTGCTGCAGTAACTGTGCAACGTCCACATTTTCACTGTTCGCGTAAATAACGAGCCTCCGGCGTCCGTTCTCGCGTAAGATCTGATTGGGGCCATCGTCGAGACTAATGTCAGCAATCGCCGATACCGGTACCGTTCCAGCTGGCGTATTTAAGAAAGCATCGGCCAGTGCGCTTGGTGTTCGCGACGCATCTTGCAGCCGTAAAATCAATGAATAGCGTTTGACGCCATCAATAATCTCTACCACCTCTTCGCCATCGGTAAGCATGGCCAACCGTCGAAGCGCCTGCCCGGGTGTCAATCCAAACTGAGAGAGCTTGTCATGCTTTAAACGTACACTCACCTGCGGGATTAGCACCTGTTTTTCTACGTTGATATCGACAAGGCCCGGAATGCCTTCCAACTGCTGGCGAATTTCTTCTGCGGTACTCCGCAAGCCATCAAGATTATTGCCAAATACTTTAATCGCCAGTTGCGCACGCACACCGGACAACAGGTGATCTAAACGGTGAGAAATAGGCTGACCAACAGCGACCTGTGCAGGTAATACACTGAGCTTTTCCCGGACTTCGTCGACCACCGTTTCACGATCACGGTCTGACTCGGCGAGATCAACGTCAATTTCAGATGAATGGACGCCTTGCGCATGCTCGTCGAGGCGCGCGCGCCCTGTTCGGCGGCCAACCCCGGTAACTTCTGGTACTGACATGAGAAGCGTTTCGGCAAGGCGCCCCATCTTGTCTGACTCTTGCAGCGACGTTCCTGGCTCAAAGATAACCCCAATCACCAGTGAGCCTTCATTGAATGATGGCAAGAATGCACGCGGAAACTGGGTTGTCAGCAGCGCACAGGTCACTGCTAACACACCGGCGATACTCAGTAAGCCCCGCCGTTTAGGTAGCGCCCAGTGCAGCCACTTTGATTGCCACTGTTTAAGTTTAGTGACTAGGCGGCTGTCGTCTTTTTTCAGCAGCTTCATGCCTGGCAACAGGTAGTAACACAGCACCGGTGTGACCGTCATCGAAACAAGCAGTGAGGACAAAATGGCAACAATGTATGCCACACCCAGCGGAGAGAAAAGCCGCCCCTCGATACCAGGCAGGGCAAACAGCGGAACGAAAACCAGCACCACGATAGTGGTGGCATAAACAATACCTGAGCGTACTTCGACACTGGCTTTCCATACCACGTTAAAGACAGAATCCGGAGAGCTCGCCCGGGCATTCTGCTTAAGGCGACGTAAGATGTTTTCAACATCAACCACGGAGTCATCAACAAGCTCGCCAATCGCAATAGCCAGTCCCCCCAGCGTCATCACATTAATGGTTTGACCTAAAAGCTTAAACACCACAACCGTTATGGTCAGGGAGAGTGGAATAGCGATGAGTGAAATCAGCGTAGTACGCGCCGACAACAGAAAGAGAAACAGAATGATTACCACCAGAATCGCACCATCCCGCAGCGCTTCTGTTACGTTATCCACCGATGTCTGAATAAAGTCAGCCTGTCGAAACAGGACTTCTGGTGCCGCAACGCCTTCTGGCAGGCCAGAGCGAAGCTCATTAAGCGCAGCTTCAATCTCTTCGGTGAGCCGAACGGTGTCCGTACCCGGCTGTTTCTGGATATTCACAATAACGGCCGGTTTGCCGTTGTAGCCACCGTCACCCCGTTTGACTGCCGGCGCAAACGTGACCTTCGCAAGCTGATCTAAATGCGTAGGTACGCCATCATTCCAGTCGATGGCCAGCGTTCTGAGATCGTCAAGCTCCAGCGTTCTGCCCTGATGGCGGATCAGGTATTCGCGATTGTTTAAGTCAATGAAACCACCGCCCTGGTTCGTCGCGAAGTCAGCCAATGCACGACGCAGTTGATCGAGCGTCACATCAAAGGCGCGCAGGTTATCAATATTCGGTGCAACACGTACCTGGCGTACTTCGCCACCAATAGGAATAACCTGCGAGATCCCTGAAATAGAGAGCAGCCGGGGACGTAATACAAAATCGGCATATTCCCTGGCACGCATGGGCTCAGCCCCCGTCGCATCCTCAAGCGGCAAAGCAATTAGCATTATTTCACCCATGATAGACGAGACCGGCCCCATCACCGGCGTAATACCGGGCGGTAACTGTGCGCCCGCCTGATCCAACCGCTCAGCAACAAGTTGCCGGTTACGGTAAATGTCTGTGTCCCAGTCAAACTCGACATACACAATTGACAGACCGATGCCGGATGTTGAGCGTATGCGGCTGACACCAGTCACGCCGTTGAGCATATTTTCCAGTGGAAAGGTCACCAGTTGCTCAACCTCTTCTGGCGCCATTCCACCAGCCTCAGTCAGAATGGTAACAACCGGCTTATTCAGGTCAGGAAACACATCCACTGGCAGGGATGTGCTTTGCCAGAATCCGTACAACATTGTCATCAACGCGATAACCAGAACCAACAGACGGTGACGTAAGCTGCTGCGTACAAGCAAATTAAACATAGCCGCTCCTATCGAACCTGATTAAGCAGCGATGCACCGCCAACGACCACACGGTTGTCTGCACCCAGCCCGCCTGTCACTACCATGCTGTCTGAGCCCAGCATCTGGTAGCGGACGATCTGTGGCAAAAAGCGCTCTGCTGACACTTTGATCCACACAATCGGCAGGTTTGCACTGTTTTTAACCAGCGCCGTGACTGGCAGCACGAGGCCTTCTATCTTAGTATCAAGCGGCGCAATAACGGTGACCGGCTGGCCAAGCAGCAGCGGTGTAGCGGCACCAGCCTGCCCCCGATATTCAAAATGCACGCTTGCCAGCCCGCCAGCCATACGCGGTGAGTACCCAATATAGTCAAGCTGCACCCCGCTCTTCTCTTTTAGCGTGGCCGTATTCAGTGACTCGAGATGATCGAGCTGCGCAGATGTAGCATCAATAACGCGTAAGTCGGGCGCAACAATCTCGAAGAGATCGGTGCCGGCTTCAATCCATTGACCATTTCTGATGGCGTTATTTATGAGTGTACCGTCAATCGGTGCGATCAATGCTTCAGGCTTCTCTAAACCTTGTTGCAACGCCTCTTCCTGCTCTTTCAGGTTTTTGAGTTTTGTCTGAAGCTGATCTAACTCTTGTTTCGACGCTAAATCGCCCAGTGATTCTAACCGGTTAACGTCACGCTGCGTTTGCGCAATCTGATTGCGAACGACCTTTAGTTCACTATTCTGAGAGGCCAATTCGTAGGCGGTGTCCTGATACCGCACATAACCCAGTATCTGACCTGCTGTGACGGTTTGACCACTGGTCAATACCCCTGCATCTGGCGCTACAAACCGGCCGTCGCTACTGGGTTGCACTACCGCATGCCCTTCCGGATGAGGCCTCACCACTCCAGGCATGCTAACCGTCTCCGGTGCGGCGGTTGATGTGACTATTTTGGTTGTGATACCAAGCATCGACTGATGAGGCATAGGCATGATGACCGAGCCATCAGCCTGACGCCCCAACTGACCGGCTGCCTTTTTTTCTGGCGTAATATGTTCACCATTAGGACCATGAGCACCAGGTGCGGCTGACGCGGCAGGCATAAGCAAAATGAACACGCTAAGTAGTACACCTAATTTCATGACTTTCTCCTTAACGCTACACGGCCAATCACTAATCCACCGGCAAAGCACAGCAGCGCAATGGCAACCGTTGCCCAGGAGAGTGTGTGATGATGCGCGTCTTCATGTTGCGTATCTGAAGCCATTGCTTCCGGCGTCATTAATCTCGAAGCCAGAAGATCACCACTGTCCTCGGTGAGAATAGTGATGACGATTTCGTGTTCCCCCGGTTGCTTTAATTGCTCAACGAACGCTTCATCAGAAATGACATAGTGATTTTGCTCATCATTGAACGTCGCATTAGCGCTCAGAGAGCCCGATTCCAGTTCAAGGGACGCATTTGTCACCGGCGTATTGGTCGGAAAATCATGAAGGTAGAGTTTGACTCTGTCAGAAAATACTTCGCCTAGCAGCTCAAAGGACTCAGTGAAACTTTCAAATTTCGGATTCTCGGTCTGCTGAGCCTGACTGTCCACGTCGAGATGCTCGCCATTAGGCCCGTGAGCGCCAGGTGCTGAAACGGCGAAGGCGGAAAAGATTATTGCCCCAGCACCCGCAATAACCCTCATTAGCTGAGAAAGTCCCCTAATGGAGATCGTTGACTTTACCATGGTGTAAAAACCCAGATTTTATTTAAACAAAACTCATCCCGCTTACTGTTGCTAAGCGAGAGCTAATTAAGACTGAGTTTATGCCCTGGGTGGAGGAGGTAACTGGTTGAGAAAAGGTGGATCCCATGAACTGGCCAAGCTTCTAATTGGCGCGCCAGGCTGTCGGTCAGGCAACGTCGTTAACGGCAAATCAAATACAAAGACTGGTGTGCCGTCATGAGAAGGATTGCTATGCTCAACGGCATCGTCACTGTAGTTGAGCTCAAACGATTCTACATCATGCTCAGCGTGACTGTGTGGTTGTCCAACATCGTGGAAAAAATGATGAGCAGAATTATCAACCCCATGACTCGCCTCTGCGGACGTGATTACGCCCGACATTTGCGTTGCCAGTAACAGGATTAATAAAAATAGTTTCACGTTAGTCACTACTGCTCTTAATATTCGTGCAGTTGGAGACTACCACTGAAGGGCTCGCGAGACAAGAAACCGTCAGGCTGTGACACTTAGTGGTTAAACAGCAAATTGCAAATAATTTGCAAAGCCACTTGTTAATAGACTAGGCAATTGAATTTATTGACTTATTTTAAGCGCAACTTTTCCCAAACCCGTTGCCTTCGGGCGTGGCGTCCGAGTGTCGGCCGAGCCAAGCCCGCCCACTGGTACCACTCTCTTATTGAGAGAACTAAAACCGACGCAAGTCGGTTTTTTGTTTCTATAACAGAATGACTGTCCTACTCATTTCACTCTCTCTTATTTTTGACTTACTTCGCGACGAGTTACTGTTTCACCTACATCTAAATGGTGTTCGGGTTTATTGAATTATTACAATAGATACCCTTTTAATAATGGGTTTTAAGCGATGTTAATTTACCAAATATATGTTTATCACCAGTTGGTGTGCGTACTATCGGTACGTAAATTGCTGAGTAATTATTGCTTAACCTTTGCGAACCTTAAATGTAACAAAGTGACAACTCGGCAGTTATTAACCAGTGGAGAACAACATGAGTAACAAACAGCTAATTACGACTGTAGGTATTGGGCTTGCCGCTGCATCTGCGGGCATGTTAGCTCGGAAATCGTTACAAAAGTCATGGGAAAAGGTTACCAATGAACCAGCCCCTAAAGACAAGGTAAGTGAAAATACAGACCTTAAAGAGGCGGTAACATGGGCGGTAGTGTCAGGCATTGGTGCCGGACTGGCCCGAATGGCCGTTCAATATGTAATAGACAAACGCAAATCCAGATAACGTGTTAGTAATTGATATCTCTTACAAGTGGCGTCATTTGTAAGAGGTATCAAAACGGTAATTGGTATTTCGCGATGAGAAATGGTGACCTATACACCAACAGTAAGACCATGTCATGATGACTTCTAATAAGCATGAACAGTAGCGGTCTTAACGTGTAACGCGCAACAGGCTCTTTGCAAAGAAACTGCAAAGTGTGTCAGCCGTACGTTACCCGGATAATGCCCGCAGTCGCGCTTCAAGCACATCGATGCGCTCAAGCAGCTCAAGTGCCAGTGCGGCGCCCTCCAGATTGACTCCCAGATCTCGCTGCAGATTTAGCGTGATCCGCGTGCGTTTAACGCTCTGTGCGGTGAAAGACCAGTGCTGCCCCTGTTTGCCGGTGGGTTCTAAAATACCCTGCTCCACCAGCATCTCAACCTGTTCCGCCTCAACCGCGCAACACCGGCATAACTCCGCGAGCGTAAAGGTGACCTCTTCATCGATCACTTCGACCGATGGCGTTAATGGCTTATTCTTTTCCATCGGCTCAGGCCCTCCCCACCGTCGCGCGCGGTTCAAACGCGAGCTGTTCTTTCATTTGTTGATACAACGCCTTGGCCTCGTTACTGTCGGCAGGCGGTAAGGCTATTTGCAGAACGACGTAAAGGTCGCCGGGGTGTTTGCCGGGCAGTCCGCGCCCCTTCAGGCGCAGTTTTTTTCCTTGTCTGGAGTTAGCCGGGATTTTGAGATCGATGTGCCCCGATGGTACCGGCACTTTGACCGTCGCCCCCAGCGCCGCCTCCCAGGGTGCAACCGGCAGATCGAGGTAAATATCTCCGCCATCAATGCGGTACACCGGATGGTCATGAAACGCGACCTCCAGATACAGATCGCCGGACTCTGCACCTCCCGTGCCGGGTCCCCCTTGGCCGGTAAGGCGGATTTGCTGACCCGCACGAATACCTTTAGGAATACGAATATTCAGCGTCCGCTCGCGGGTGATGACATGGCCGTCATCGGTCAATGTCGGCATGCGCAGTGACACCGGACGTGTTGCGCCATTGATGCTGTCTTCCAGGTTAATATAAACCTTGGCATGATGATCCTCGCCACGCATACGGGAGGATCGACGTCTACCTGAGTGGCTGGCATGGCCGAATTCACGGCCAAACAATTCCTCAAAAAAGTCACTGTACGCCCCTGCGTCACCAGCCGTATAACCGCCGCCGCGAAATTCAAAGCCACTGTCCCAGTCAGGCGGCGGACGAAAGTCCTGGCCGCTTTTCCACTGTCTGCCCAGTTGATCATAGGCTGCGCGTTTCTCGGGATCTTTCAATACCTCGTAAGCCTCGCCGATAAGCTTGAATTGCGCTTCGGCATCGGGCTCTTTACTCACATCCGGGTGATACTTTCTGCCAAGCTTGCGGTAGGCCAGTTTAATCTCTTGCTGGGTAGCGTCTCGCGCAACTCCCATGATTTCATAGTAATCTTTGTATTCCATCACCCTGTCCTGTCATGCATCAGCATACGCTTAATTAAGGCTCTCCCACATCACGTAACATTGTTCACTGACCGCCGAGTTGAGCAGCTCAATCAGCGGTACAGCCCGATGCGCAAGGCTGACTGCAGGCTCGTCATTTTCTTCGTCGGGCGTAGCGTCTTGCCCTTCAGACTGGTTGTCAGCGTCAAGCGCTGCTTGCAGACTGGCTAGCGCTGCGGGCACGTCCTCGGCGCGCAAAGCGCCCGGCACGTTACCGCTGCGCCCCATGAGTTTGAGTAGCTGAATCGCCACATCACCAAACATTGTGATGTTCGCGGAGGCCGGGCAGGAAAAGATCACTAGCATAATACCCTCTCAAGTTAACCGCCCACCGGAAGCCATCTGGCGGTGGTGCTGACAAACTGAGTCATACCGATGATATGGGCCGGACAACGGCCATAGGTTCATCCGGTGTGAACCATAGTCCCACGACGCTGTTATACACAGCGGCAAGGCGAAGGCTATATTACGAGCATAGCAGATACAGTCTCGTTCAACGGAAAATTTAGCAGTGCTGCGCTTTGCGAAGAGTAACAGGTAAATACACTGACCGAGCATTAGTCCCACAACACTGCAAAAGCGTAAAACCTAGGGTTCATACTACGTTGCTAACCGTACCACCGCGCGCAGACTTTTAAGCTTATCTGGCGTGCAGAGGAAACTGCCGCTGACATGGCACAACGTTAACTGGCTCTGCGTTGATACAAGCAATGGTCAGAGAAGAAAATGCCTCGCCGCTAAGGCTTGCGACAGTAATCACTGTCTTCTTCACGGTTGATTCAGTACCGCAAATGCACTAGGTTACTGCGCACTTAAAAATAAAGAGAGTAGCAACGTGTTTCGACTGGTGGCCGTTACCCTGTTATGGGCATTTTCGTTTTCCCTGATTGGTGAGTACCTGGCTGGCAGTGTCGACAGCTACTTCGCTGTGCTTACCCGTGTGCTGCTCGCCGCATTGGTATTTCTCCCGTTTTTAAATTTTTCAGCGCTAACCGGCCCCAAAAAGTTCGCGCTTGCCGCATTAGGGGCCCTGCAGTTGGGCGTGATGTATATCTTTTTCTATCATTCGTTTCTGTATCTGTCCGTGCCTGAAGTGCTGTTATTCACCATCATTACCCCGCTGTATGTCGCCATACTCAATGATGCGTTGTTCCGGCGATTTACGCCTTTTCATATCGTGTGCGCGTGTATCGCAATGGCGGGAGCGGCCGTTATTCGTTTTGAGGGCGTGAGCGCTGATTTCTGGACCGGCTTTTTTATCGTCCAGGGTGCCAATATTTGTTTTGCCCTGGGACAGGTAGCCTACCGCAAACTGATAGCGACGATGCAGTCACCCATACCGCATTACCGCGTATTTGGCTGGTTTTACCTTGGTGCACTGGCGGTCGCCCTGCCCGCTTTTTTCATGTTCGGTGATGGCAGTCAGCTTCCTGACAGCACGCTGCAATGGGGCATACTCGTCTGGCTTGGTGTAATTGCATCTGGGCTGGGTTATTACTTTTGGAACCAGGGTGCGCTGGCAGTGTCCGGCGGCACACTGGCAATTATGAACAATGCGCTTATACCCGCCGGACTTGTGGTAAACCTGCTGCTTTGGCAAAAAGACACCGATATCACCCGGTTGGTAGTGGGTGGGAGTATAATTGTTACGGCATTGTGGTTTTCGCACAAACACGGCAAAACAAACGAGGAACAGCCTGCCCGTTAGTCCTGCGGCGAATCACTGCGCGTACCCGGTGCATTAAAGAGGTTGATACCGGCTCACCATGTCATAGTCTTTCCTTGGCCCTTTAACCTGCCATGAGGATTCCCACACGGGCCACTGGCCAAATGAATAGCTCACCCTATACTGGTCGTTTCCACACAGGTGCGAGGCATAGGGTCTGAGCAATGAAAAATGGTGAAAAAAACGATTATCGTCAAAAAAGACATCAATCTGATTACCTGCCCCCTGCCGCCATAGGTAAGTCCGCTCTGCTTCCATTCTTTTGCCGTTGGGTGCGGTAACCAGCCCGGTCTCTTTGTATACAAGCTGCACTTCACAACGACTGAATGTCGCCTCCCCGGCAAACACGAACTCGTCACCACTGCTTTGCCAAATGTTGCGGATAAGTCGCCATTTTCCGGCAAAATCGCCAAGTTCAAGCTCCAGTTTGTGCGCGGGATCGGTTATCTGACTGGGATTATTGGGCTTACTCACTTTTGTCTCTGTAAACGGCTATGTTGGCCGGACTATAAAAGCATGCATAAGGTTAATCAACCGTCAGCAATCACCAGTTCAAAAACCTCTTTCTTCTCATTTGGTTGCACATAGGTAGCGGGAATGACGTAGAATAACGACAATTGAGATTATGAGGAAAGCAGACGTGGCCTTACAGTGGTTTCCGGGGCATATGCATAAAGCCCTGAAAGAGATTAAAGAATCCTTAAGTCAGGTAGATATTCTGATTGAAGTATTGGATGCCCGGATCCCTTATTCCAGTGAGAATCCTGAAATTGCCAAGATCCGTGGTGATAAGCCTTGTCTGAAAATTCTCAACAAGTTCGATCTGGCCGATCCGGATATCACCCGCCAATGGCAGGATGAACAGGAAAGCCAGCGCGGTGTGTTCACCATTACTACCTCAAGCGATCAGCCCGCTGAAAGCAAACAGATTTTGAAATTAGTTCGCGAGCACTTTGCGAAGAAAGATGCGTCGGTAAAAACCATAAATGCGATGATCACGGGCATTCCTAACGTAGGAAAGTCGACCCTTATCAATATTCTGGCCGACCGCATTATTGCCAAAACCGGCAATGAACCGGCTGTCACCAAAGGCCAGCAACGTATCAACCTTGGTAGCGGCATTGTGCTGTATGACACCCCGGGAGTACTTTGGCCGAAGCTGGAAAATCCTCACTCTATCTATCGCCTGGCCGCCTCTGGTGCGGTGAAAAATACCGCCATGGAATTTGATGATGTTGGCTTCTTTGCCGCAGATTATCTGATAAAGGCGTACCCTGAGGTAATGAAATCACGCTTTAAACTGGACGAACTGCCTGACACCGAGCTGGAGTTTCTGGAAGCCGCCGCGAGACAGCGCGGAGCCATTATGCGTGGTGGCCGGGTTAACTTGCACAAAATCTGCGAAGTACTGTTAACGGAGCTGCAATCAGGAAAGCTCGGCAGGGTGAGTCTTGAGACGCCTGAAATGATCGCTCATGAAAAAGTCGAGATGGCCGCAGCTGCAGAGAAAAAAGCGGCTGACAAAGCCAGGCGCAAGCAACGCTTTAAAGAAGGCTCGCTTACTCCTGGTAAGCGCGACCGCAAAGAAAAGCGAACTGAAAAGCGTGAAGCGCAAAGTAAACGGATGAAACAAGATCGCCGCTAATTGCCTTTACCGGTGAAGCGAGCCGGGACTTCGTTATACAAATTCCGGTGAACAAATCTAATCTGACACTTCCTGGTGCAGGCTTAAAATCACTCCGTCGGGCAGGTAAGAGCCAACATTCACCCCGTCGCAGAATCACTGGCACTGGTAATGCGACAAAAAGGAAACTATGCAGCCGCAATTGAAGCCTATCAAACGGTACTTAAACAACGACCGCATGCAGGAATGCCGCTCTACGGTATTGCCCTTACTCACGATACCGCCGGTGACACCACAAAAGCCAAAGCAGCGTATCAGACATTTTTAGCCGCCTGGAAAGACGCCGACAGCAACTTGCCCCAGGTTGTTAATGCAAGAGCATGGTTAAAGGCACATTAACCTTTTAGCTTTGTTGCCAGGCGTACACTTGATAGGTACGAAGAGGCCTTGTCAGCCCTTAAACCCTTTCGCGACCAGATATACTTCGCGGGAGCGCGGTCGGGATGCCGCCGGTTTACGCACCATGACCTTCTGAAATGACTGGCGTACGTCTTTCACGTACTCTTCATAGCCCACGCCCTGAAAGACTTTCGCACAAAAGCTGCCTCCGGGCTTTAACACGTTGCGGGCCATATCCAGCGCCAGCTCTACCAAATACATCGCCGCATACTGGTCGGTATTTTTAACCCCACTCAAATTAGGAGCCATGTCCGAGATGACAGTGTCTGCCTGCCCGCCGTCCAGCTCCTGCAATATGGCTTCATACACAGACTCCTCGGTAAAGTCGCCCTGAACAAAGGTCACGCCGATGATCGGATCCATAGGCAAAATGTCTGAGGCGATCACCCGTCCGCCGTCCCCTACCACCGGAGCCACAATTTGTGACCAGCCACCGGGGGCTGAGCCAAGGTCCACCACTACACTGCCAGAACGGTAAAGCGCGTCTTTTTCATTTATCTCAATCAGCTTGTAGCTGGCACGCGACCGGTAACCGTCCATCTGCGCTTTTTTCACATAGGGATCGTTAACGTGCTCGTCCATCCACTTCTTACTGGTTTTTGATCGCGCCATGAAGTTAGTTTGCTCCGGTATCGCAAAAGGGGCGAATATTGTAAACTTGCCCGCGTAAATTGCAAAACCCTTCCCCCTTTAGCAGGCGCGTCAAATATGAAACTAGATGATGTTAAAAAACTGCATCAGAAGAAATACCGTGCGGAATTTGGCCATTATCTGGTTGAAGGTGAGCACCTCATTATAGAACTGCAAAAAGCGCTAACGCAATCAGCAGATGCGCAGCGCATCACATTATATGTGACCGACGCGCGGCAGGCGTGGGCACGCGACCTCACCGCGGACTTTCGCGTAGAGGTGATCAGTGACAAGCAAATGGCCAAACTGAGTGACACCAAAACACCGCAGGGTGTGGTTGCCTGTGTGCCTCTACCGGCACTTCCCCACCTTCAGCGTGCGGGAACAGAAAAAGCGCGCTGCATTTTTCTTCACGAAGTCCAGGATCCCGGTAATTTAGGGACCATTATTCGTTCTCTTGCCTGGTTTGGTGGTTTTCGCTTATTGCTTAGCCCAAACAGTGTGGATCCGTTTAATTCAAAAGTGGTTCGCGCCAGTATGGGCGCTATTTTCCATCTGCCCATCGAAACCGACGTTTCCATCGATACCCTGTCGCAGCGCTTTGATAAATTTGCTTATCTGGATTTGCAGGGAACCAGCATTAATACGCCCGAGTTCGCCGAGTACGACTGTTACCTTTTTGGTAATGAAGCGCGAGGTGTGCCGCTGGACAAGGTGAACGAGTGTCAGGCGGATGCGTTCACGATCGGCGGACGCGGTAGTATCGATTCGCTTAATCTGGCCAGTTCACTGGGCATTTGTGCGTATCAGTTATCTGTGTAGCACGCCATCGCCGCACAGGCACTGCACGGCTCTGTTGGTTACCTTTCAGCGGCCGTCATGCGCCTGATAGTGCGGTGAAAGCCGCGACTGTTTGTATTGACTGTGATAGCCGCTACTGCGCCGTTTTTTTCGAATGTTTAACCGCGCTGTTTAGCTGCTTAAGCTCCGGCCCGGTCAGATTGCGCCATTGTCCTGGCGGCAGCTTCCCAAGCTCGATATGCATAATGCGGGTACGTTTAAGTTTGGTGACCTCGTAACCTAAAAATTCACACATGCGGCGAATCTGGCGGTTTAGTCCCTGAGTAAGAATAATACTAAACTTAAACCGGCCCCGCGCGGTCACCTGACAAGGCTTGGTAACGGTACCTAAAATGGGCACGCCCCTTGCCATTTTTGTTAAGAAGCGCTCGCTGACGGGCTGATTGACCGTAACGATATATTCCTTATCGTGTGCATTTTCCGCACGCAACACCTTATTGACAATATCGCCGTCACTGGTCAGCAGAATGAGTCCTTCTGACGGCTTATCCAGTCTGCCAATCGGGAAAATTCGCTCCTTATGCCCCACTGCATCAATGATGTTTCCCTTCACATGCCGCTCGGTGGTACAGGTAATTCCAATGGGCTTATGATAAGCAATATAGATACGATCAGATTTATCTTTGGCAACGCCGCCAACAATCTTGCCATCTAACTTAACGGTATCGCCAGGCTGCACTTTGGTACCAAGTTCAGGTAATTGGCCATTAATGGTAACGCGCTTTTGCTCAATTAACTTGTCTGCTTCACGGCGAGAACAGACACCGGTATCGCTCAGGTATTTGTTTAATCGTTTGGGGGGTTCAGTGGTCATATCAACGAATCAGTTTCACAGCGTAATAAGTCCCATAGCAGGGGCGACAGAAGTGCACGAAGTATACCGGAAATTCCTTCTTCCAGACAGAGGCTCAGTGCAACCGAATATGCTCCACCAAATTGGATTGGCCACTCTACGGCACTACATTGCAAAGACTTAAACCTTACAGTAATCAAATGTTCTATACTTAGTTCCAATCCCTGCGTTGTATCAGGTTCAGTTTCGTTTATCCGATAAGGCGAACAGGAGTTTGATATGTCACGACACTACTACATCAGCGATGATCTGGACGACCTCGAAGCGCTTGAAAGAGAACTCGAGCAACAGGGCGTTGCGCGAAGCCAGATCCACGTTCTCAGTGAAGATGATACAGAGGTAGAAAAGCATCACCTGCATGCGATCACACCTTTTTTGAAAAAGGATGTGGTTCACTCTTCCGAATTAGGGGCATTTGTTGGCATTGCTATTGCCGCGGTTCTGTTGGGCGCGGTTTATTTTCTTGGCTTGCACAATTCTGCGGTTGGCTGGTTACCGTTTATCTTTGGCGCACTGGTCATTATGGGTTTCTGTATCTGGGAAGGCGGTTTGATAGGACTTCAGGTGCCCAATCAAAAATTTAAACGCTTTCAGAAGGTACTTAAAAAGGGCCG
>CAZDUT010000054.1:0-15231 GCA_964508695.1 uncultured Alteromonas sp. | reverse complement strand
GTCATCGTCACAAACTCTTCGGCGCTGGTGGGGTGAATGGCAATGCAGGCGTCCAAATCTGCCTTGGTGGCACCCATGCGCACCGCTACCGCAAAGCCCTGCAGCATTTCATCCATGCCATGACCAATGCCATGCAGGCCAATCACTTTTTCTTCCTTGCCCAGGCACACCAGCTTCATCTTGGTGGCCTGGCGATGGCGGGTGACGGCGGTATACATTGATGCAAATGACGAGGAGTACACTTTAATGTTGTCCTCACCGTACTTTTCAATCGCTTCAGGCTCGGTCAGGCCAATCACGCCAATGGGCGGGTGGCTGAAGACCACGGTGGGGATCATTGAGTAATCTAAATGCGCCTCTTCCTGGCCGTTGAACAGCCGTTCGCTAAGCAGGCGGCCGGCTTTTATCGCTACCGGCGTTAATTCTGCCTCACCGGTAATATCGCCCACCGCGTACACGTTTGGCGCGGTGGTGTTCTGGTACTTGTCGACGCGAATGGTGCCGTTTTCGTTCACCTTCACTTCGGTATTTTTCAGCCCCAGATCGCTGGTGGATGGCGTACGGCCAATGGCCCAAATCAGACAGTCGGTTCTAAGCACCTCGCCATTAGACAGGTATACCGCCAGGTCGTTGTTACTGGTTTTCTCAACTTTTTCCACCTCGGCGTGGTCATGCAACTTACAGCCTTCCGCGTGAATAATATCGACCAGGGTTTCATGAATAATGGGATCAAAATGACGCAGCGGTGCGTGTTTGCGTACCACCAAATGCGTTTCGGTGCCCAGGCTGTGCAGCACACCCGCCAGTTCGACGCCAATATAACCGGCACCGATGACCACGGCCCGCTTGGGCTGGCTTTTAAGGGCAAAAAAGCCGTCAGAATCGATACCGTGTTCAGCCCCCGGAATATCCGGGACTATAGGGTGGCCGCCGGTAGCAATGGTGATGTGTTTGGCACTGTAAAGTTCGCCATCAACATCAATGGTGTTGTTATCGATAAAGCGGGCGAAGCCTTTTATCAGTGTCACATTGTTGTTGGTCAGCATGCGGTCGTAAGAGGCATGAATACGCTCAATGTAGGCCTGGCGACTGGCAACCAGCCTGTCCCAGCTAAAGTGCCGGACATCCAGGTCAAAGCCATATTCGGGGGCGTAGCGGTGAATGGCTTCAGCGACCTGCGCGCCATACCACATGGCCTTTTTTGGCACGCACCCCACATTCACACAGGTGCCGCCGATATCTTTGGCTTCAACAATCGCCACTTTTTTACCATGCTTTGCCGCGCGGTTCGCCGAGGCAATGCCGCCGCTACCTCCGCCAATACATATATAGTCAAATTCGTTCATTGAGCTCTCTTGTTAATACTTGTAATTGATAGGTTATACCAATGGACACCAGACGCGGTTTACCTGTTCAATGTTTTATCCATCCAGCGGCAAGGCCGATTGAAGACGGAGTATGTATACATTGTTTGCAAGCAGTCACCGACCAGGCTCTTGTTTTTCGTACCAGTCAACACTACATTCATCACAACACTGACCAATATTGAGAGACGAATGACTACATCTGCAATTGAAAAAGTTGATGGCTTACCGGCGTTTTCAGAGATTTCACCGGATGAGATTAAGCCTGCCGTGGAGCGCGCTATCGCGTACTGCAAACAGGAAATTGATGCCGTCGTCGACTCCAAAGAGTACACGTACCATAACCTGGTTGCCAGAATTGAGGATGCCGATGATCGTTTAAGTAAGATCTTTTCGCCGGTATCCCACATGAACTCGGTGGTGAGCACCGATGCCCTGCGTGAAGCCCACGACGCCTGTCTGCCATTATTGTCGGCCTATGGTACCTGGGTTGGTCAGCACGAAGGCCTGTATGAGGCCTATAAAGCGCTGCGTGACAGCGACGAGTTTGCCGGACTGGATGAGCAGCGTCAGAAGCACATTACCAACACCCTGCGCGACTTTACACTGTCCGGCGTCGCGCTGCCGGCAGATAAAAAGGCGCGTTTTGCCGAAATCTCTTCCAAACTCAGTGAGTTGTCATCGACGTTCAGTAATAACGTGATGGACGCCACCATGGGCTGGACCAAACACGTTACTGATAAACAAGAACTGAGCGGCCTGCCTGACTCGGCACTGGATGCGGCGGCGCAAGCAGCGCGCGAAAAAGAGCTGGAAGGCTGGCTGTTTACCCTGGACATCCCTTCGTATCTGCCGGTCATGCTTTATGCTGATAACCGCGAGCTGCGCGAAGAAATGTACCGCGCATTCTCCACCCGCGCCTCTGATCAGGGGCCGCAGGCGGGCAAGTGGGACAACACCGACATTATCAACGAAACACTGGCGCTGCGCACCGAAATGGCGAAGCTGCTGGACTTCGACAGCTACGCCGAACTGTCGCTGGCCACCAAAATGGCCGAATCACCCAAGCAGGTAGTGGAATTTATTCGCGATCTGGCAGAAAAATCCAAGCCACAGGCCCAGCGCGATCTGGACGAGGTGCTGGCCTTTGCCCGTGAACGCCATGGGATGGATGAGCTGAAAGCCTGGGACATTCCTTACTACAGTGAAAAGCTCAAACAGGAAAAATACACCATCAGTGATGAAATGCTGCGTCCTTACTTCCCTGAAGACAAGGTACTGCGCGGCCTGTTTATGGTGGTCGAGCGCTTATATGGGCTTACCATTATCGAGCACCACGATGTCGATAAATGGCATAAAGACGTGCGCTTCTTCACCATTACCGACGAAGCGGGTGAAGAACGTGGCAGCTTTTTCCTCGATTTATACGCCAGGCCGAAAAAGCGCGGCGGTGCCTGGATGGACGAATGCCGGGTACGGCGCCAGAAAGCCAATGGCGAGCTACAACTGCCGGTGGCCTACCTTACCTGCAACTTCAATGCGCCGGTGGGCGACAAACCCGCGCTGTTTACTCACGACGAAGTGCTGACCCTGTTCCATGAGTTTGGTCATGGCATTCACCATATGCTGACCAAAATGTCGGTGGCCAGTGTGTCTGGCGTTAACGGGGTACCGTGGGACGCGGTAGAGCTACCCAGTCAGTTTTTAGAAAACTGGTGCTGGGAGAAAGAAGCGCTCAATGAAATTTCCGGTCACTATGAGACCGGTGAGCCGCTGCCTGAAGAGCTGCTGGAGCGCATGCTGGCTGCACGCGACTATCAGTCGGCCATGCAAATGGTCAGACAGCTGGAATTCAGCCTGTTCGACTTTCAGTTGCATGAGCAGGATGGCAACGAGGTTGATGTGCAAGGCACTCTGGATGCGGTACGTCGCGAGGTCGCGGTGCTGACGCCGCCGTCATTTAACCGGTTCCAGCACGGCTTTGGGCATATTTTCGCAGGCGGCTATGCTGCGGGCTACTACAGCTACAAATGGGCGGAAGTGCTGTCGGCCGATGCGTACAGCAAATTTGAGGAAGACGGTATCTTTAACCGCGAAACCGGCCGCGCCTTTTTGCATAATATCCTGGAAATGGGCGGCAGCCGTGAACCCATGGAGCTGTTCGTGGCATTCCGCGGCCGTGAACCCGAGGTGGATGCGCTACTACGCCACAGCGGGATAGGACAGTGAAGGCAGAGCAATTCGACAGCATTTATCAGCGCGCCTGCGAGCGCAAAGGCGGTGAACATGCGGTAGAGGCCATGTTGGCCTCACCGTTGCCGCGTGACGAGGTTGCCGCCATTCCGGATGATCGCTTTTTGGCCGCGATGACCAAAAAAGTGTTTCAGTCTGGTTTTGTATGGCGGGTTATCGAGCAAAAGTGGCCTGCGTTTGAAGAAGTATTTTTTGATTTCGATATTGAAAAAGTACTGCTGATGCCAGACGAAATGCTGGAGAAAAAAGCCAGCGACAAGCGCATTGTTCGCAACTATAAAAAAGTCATGACAGTGCGCGACAATGCCATGATGATCCAGGATGTGACCCGCCAGCATGGCAGCTTCGGTAATTTCGTGGCCAGTTTCGACAGCCCCCAAATCACTGACTTGTGGCTGGCGCTTAAAAAGCGCGGTGCGCGGCTTGGCGGTAATACCGGGCCATACATGCTGCGCAGCCTTGGCGTAGACACATTCTTGCTGTCAGCCGATGCCGAAGATTACCTGCGCAAGCATGAGGTCATCGACGGCGGTGCGACCAGTCTGAAAAGCCTGCGTGCGATGAATGATCAGTTTGTGCGCTGGCAGCAGCAAAGCGGTCGGCCGCTGACGCAATTAAGCCAAATCCTCGCGCTAAGCTGGGGCACAAACCGCCGCTTTGACTAAATGGGGTAACGGGCGGTGGTTTGCATGGCTTAAACGCTGTTGCCGCACCGCATTATTCTGTACACTCTTGGCATAAAGGAGCGTCTGGCTCCGCACGCAATAACGTGTCTGTCAGAGAGTAACGTCAGTGTTTGCATTCTGAGCAGATCGGTCAACGGAAGGTAACAATAGGTTATGAGCGAACACCAGGGGCAGGATAATACCGGCACGAAAGACAACGCATCGTCGCAGACAGACTTTGGTTTCAAGCAGGTCGAGAAACAGCAAAAGGCCTCGCTGGTTGCCAACGTCTTTGATTCAGTGGCAGCCAAGTACGATGTGATGAACGACCTGATGTCCATGGGGATCCACCGGCTGTGGAAGCGTTACACCATTGATTGTGCCAACGCGCGCCCCGGCAACAAGGTGCTCGACATCGCCGGCGGTACCGGTGATCTTACCGCTAAGTTCTCGCGTCTGGTTGGCCCTACCGGCCGGGTTACTTTGGCAGATATCAACCACTCCATGCTGGAAGTCGGGCGCGATAAATTGCGCGACCGCGGGCTTATCAGTAATATCGACTATGTTCAGGCTGATGCCGAAGCCCTGCCGTTTCCGGATAATCACTTTGATATCGTCACCATGGCCTTTGGCCTGCGCAATGTGACGGAAAAACAAAACGCGCTTAATTCCATTTACCGCGTGCTGAAACCCGGTGGTCGCTTGTTGGTACTGGAGTTTTCCAAACCCACCTCCGAACAGCTGAGTAAGGTTTACGACGCTTACTCATTCCATATCTTGCCGAAGATGGGCCAGTTGGTGGCTGGCGACAGCGACAGCTATCAGTACCTGGCTGAGAGTATCCGCATGCACCCGGACCAGGACACGCTAAAAGGCATGTTCGAGCAGGCTGGTTTTGAGCAATGTGATTATCAGAATCTCACGGGTGGCATTGTTGCGCTGCATCGGGGTTACAAGTTCTGATGCCAGCCTCGGCATTTGTCACGGCAGCTATGGAAGCCGCCGTGAATCAGCTCATACAACTCGATCCGGATACCCCGCAACGGCTCAAGCCGTTGGCGGGAAGCCGCCTGTACCTGTTTATCTCACCGCTACCCCAGGGCCTATGCCTGGTATTTTCAGACCGTATTGACGTACTCGCGGTGGATGAGGCGGCGCAGGAGGTAGTCCACACACTGCCGGCTGACGCGTGCTGTATTCAAACTGATATTGATACGCTGCCACGCCTGACAAATACCAGCGAGTTAACCCGTCTTATCCAGCAAAAAAAGCTGCAACTGGACGGCGAGTTGGGCGTGGCACAAAAAGTCAGTGGGCTATTTCAGTCGCTGGATATCGACTGGGAAGATCATCTGGCCCGCTACACCAATGATGTGGTGGCGCACGAGGCAGGCAGTCTGGTTCGCAGGGTCGCAGCGTCCGCAGCCAAACGCATCGCCCATGCACAAGCCGCACTCGGCAATGCTGTTGTGGAGGAGAAACGCCTTGCCGCGCACCGCCTGGCGGTTGTCCATTTTTCTGATGAGGTCGCCGACTTGCGCGACGATGTTGCGCGGGCCGAAGCCAGGCTCGAGCGGTTGGAAGCGAAAATAACAAAGAGATAGGAATGCGCGCGCTACGGTTGTACAAAATAAATAAAGTCATGCTGGAACACGGCCTGGATGAGCTTATTCCGCGGCGGTGGATGCCGTGGTATGTGCGGTTTTTACGTAAGCTGGTGTTCTGGATCCCCAACCGGCATAAACGTAAAAAACCTGGACAACGTATCGCGCAGGCGCTTCAGTCGTTAGGGCCGGTGTTTATTAAGTTCGGTCAAATGTTGTCTACCCGCAGGGATTTGCTGCCGCCGGAAATTGCTGATGAACTGGCTGTGCTGCAGGATAAAGTCGCGCCGTTCCCCAGTGAACACGCCCAAACCATCATTAAAAAGGCGCTGGGTCTCTCCCAGCTAGAGGAACTGTTTGTCGAATTCCAGCAAACGCCGCTGGCCTCAGCATCTATCGCCCAGGTGCACGCGGCGAAACTGCGTACCAACGATAAGCCTGTGGTGGTCAAAGTACTGCGCCCGGATATTCGCAAAACCATCGACGCTGACATGGAGTTGTTGTTCACGCTGGCTAAAATGTTACAGCGCTGGCTGCCGGACGGGAAACGATTACGCCCGGTCGAGGTGGTCCGGGAATATCAAAAAACCATCGTCGATGAGCTCGACTTGCTGCGCGAGTCGGCTAACGGCATTCAGTTACGGCGCAATTTTGAACGCTCTGATGCGTTGTATGTCCCAGAAATATATAGCGATTACTGCCGCCAGAATGTCATGGTGATGGAGCGCATTTACGGCATCCCGATTGCCAACGTGGATGCGTTACTGGCCCAGAGTACCAATATGAAAGTGCTCGCCGAACGTGGCGTGGAAGTCTTTTTTACCCAGGTGTTTCGTGACAGTTTCTTCCACGCCGACATGCATCCGGGGAATATTTTCGTGTCGACAGAAGACCCGCACAACCCCAAGTACATTGCGATCGACTTTGGAATTGTCGGTACCCTGAATAAAGACGATAAACGCTATCTGGCAGAAAATTTCATCGCGTTTTTCAATCGTGACTACCGCAAAGTGGCGCAGTTGCACGCTGACTCAGGGTGGGTGCCCGGGGATACCAATATCGATGAATTTGAGGTAGCCATTCGTACTGTGTGTGAGCCGATATTCCAGAAACCATTGGCCGAGATTTCATTCGGTAATGTGCTGCTGCAACTGTTTAATACGGCGCGGCGGTTTAATATGGAAGTGCAGCCGCAACTGGTGTTGTTGCAGAAAACCCTGTTGTACATCGAGGGACTGGGCCGACAGTTATACCCGCAGCTTGATTTGTGGAAGACCGCCAAGCCATTTTTGGAAAACTGGATGAAAGAGCAGGTGGGCGTGAGGGCTATGATGGGCAAGGTGCGCGAAAATCTGCCGTACTGGTCTGAGAAACTGCCGGAAATGCCCGACTTGCTGTATGACGGCATGCAGCAGGTAAAACGCATACCGTTGCAGCAACAGCGCATGCATCATCAGTTGGTCGAATTACAGACTAAATCCATTCAGTCCACACATTTGAGCATTGTCGGCGCTACCCTGGTAGTGTTAGCGGCGCTGCTGCCGGGTTACAACTTACACTGGGCGTGGCCGACGTTATCTGCTGCTGGCGGACTTGGATGCTGGTTTTTTGCGTGGCGAAAGGGAAAGTAAGTACCTATTAACCAAACGTGATATCACATGCACCCGTGACAGTACCGTGAATCTTTTGTGATAAATGCCGCTAACCGGCTAATTTTTGTATCATTTATATTATTCGGTGGTATAGTGGTCGAGGCTGAATAAGCCCACTGGCTTGTAATGCTCGCGTTGAATGATTATTTGCTCCAGGTAAACCGCTCAAGTTACTTTGTGATTTGTTGTAAGACGTTTCTCCAAGTTAAGTAAGACCTACTCACCGATGTCATTGCTTCCAGTGTCGATACACGCGTTTCGGCGCATTTTGATTTGCAAGTTTGAGGTCTATACGACATGTCTAAAGTAACAGGCAGCGTTAAATGGTTTAACGCAGATAAAGGTTATGGTTTTCTGACTCAGGACGACGGTGGCAAAGACGTTTTTGTTCACTTCCGTGCTATCCAGTCAGACGGTTACAAAACTCTGCTGGAAGGTCAGCGCGTAGAGTTTGATATTGAAGACGGCCAAAAAGGTCTTCAGGCTGCCAACGTGCAACCAATTTAATATCGCTATGGGGTGGCATTTGCTGCCCCTGCGTTTCCCTTTTCTTTCTTACTCCCCCTTCTCTTTCTGCGAACCATTTTTACTGTACGATGTCTTTACTGGGTATGGTAGGCTGATCCTGTCATAGTCCTGATCCCAGTGGTTAGGGTGCACAAATCATGGAGAGAAAAATGCGCGTAGTTCTGGCTTGGCTGCTCGTGGTGTTTGCATCAGTTAATATCGCCGTTGCCCAGCAATCGCCCATCGCCACCTTGTTTGGTGAGCCGCTATTCATCGAAGACATCAATCCGACTGATAAGCAGTTAAGTCAGCTGGCAAGGGTCAACTCCGCCAGTAAAGACATGGCTATGGCGCAGTTTCGCCACAGAGCGTTGGCCGATAAAATTATTCAGGCGGTAATCGATGACTATGCCGCAAAGCGGCGCATCGAAGTAGACGAGGCCCTGGTAGAAAAGTTTAAGTCGCGGTTTGCGGCGTCACTGAACTCTCCCTCAATGAGCGACGATGAGCAACAGTCTGCCGATCAAATTGCCACGAGGCAGGTTCGTCGCTGGCAAATCGACAAAGCACTGTATGAGGAATTTGGCGGCACAGTGGTCTTTCAGCAGAGCAATCCGCAAATGCCAGCCGGTGCCTATGAAGTGTTGTTAAAGCAGTATGAACAACAGGGGGCATTTACTATCCATGACGATCGCTACCAGGCAGTATTCTGGAAGGCCATAGAGCCTCCATATCCGTTTGAACTCAAGCCCGAACAGGTCGATTTTAGTGAACCATGGTGGCTGAAGTAGTCAAAGCGAGAGGTCGGGCAATTTGCGGTGTGCCAGGGTTCCGGGCAATAGCTCGGGCAACCTGGCTTAGCGCATTGTGCCTGGTATGTCTTTACGCACATGCCGGTTCGCGCTGCGGCCCTAATTCCTGTCTTGAGCTTACCCCAACGCCGCTTGGTACGGAGGTGCGAGTGGTTCCCCGTTCGCCGGGTATTTATGCCTGCTACCTGCGCTACGAAAATACCTGGCTGGTCGAGGAGTATGTGAGTCAGGCGCTTGGCCCGGTGCGTCTGCGCGACGGTTATCCAACCACAGGGCTGTTGTTTCGCTGTGATCCCTTACCCGCCTGCGCAGCGTGGATGCGGGAACGCGAACTGTGCGAGCAGAGCGATGCGTTTCGATAAGTTTGTCAGCCCCTTCCTATGCCATACCCCCCGCACTATCTTCGACTATATAACAGCGCTGGCAGGCAGCCCGGCAAGTCAGTACACTAAACATATTTCCTTACACCGGGACGCACACTATGGCGAATACTGCCGCAGGTAACTGGGACGACATACTTCTGCTGGATAAACAGCTCAGCGACGAAGAGCGTGCAATACGCGAAACTGCACGGGACTTCTGTCAGCAGGGCCTCATGCCGGGGATCCTCAAAGCCAATCGGGAAAACCATTTTGATGCCACAATTATGCGTCAGTTCGGCGAGCTTGGACTGCTGGGCTCAACGATTCAGGGCTACGGATGCGCGGGCGTTAATTATGTGTCTTACGGTCTCATTGCCCGTGAAGTAGAACGGGTAGACAGTGGCTACCGAAGCGCGATGAGTGTGCAATCCTCTCTGGTCATGCACCCGATTAACGCTTTTGGTACGGCTGCGCAAAAAGAAAAATACCTGCCAAAGCTCGCCGGCGGCGAATGGATAGGTTGTTTTGGGCTCACTGAGCCGGACGCAGGCTCAGATCCAGCCAGCATGACAACCCGCGCTAATAAGGTCGAGGGAGGCTACCGGTTAACTGGCAGTAAGATGTGGATCACCAATGCACCCATTGCCGATGTATTTGTTGTCTGGGCCAAGAACGTGGCTGAGGACAATGCCATCTGTGGCTTTGTGCTTGAAAAAGGCATGGAAGGGCTTTTTGCACCGGAAATAGAAGGAAAGTTGTCGTTAAAAGCGTCGATTACCGGTGAAATAGTAATGGATAACGTGTTTGTGCCCGAGGAGAATATGTTTCCCGAGGTTCGCGGTCTGAAAGGACCATTCAGTTGCCTGAACCTGGCCCGCTATGGCATATCATGGGGCGCCATGGGGGCGGCGGAATTTTGTTGGCACGCCGCCAGACAATATGGTCTGGAGCGCAAGCAATTCAACCGGCCGCTGGCGCAAACACAGTTATTTCAAACCAAGCTGGCGAATATGCAAACCGAGATTACGCTGGGTTTACAGGGATCGTTACGGGTAGGGCGTCTGATTGATGAAGGCCATCTTGATCCCACCGCCATTTCCATGATGAAGCGCAATAACTGTGGTAAAGCGCTCGACATTGCCCGCATGGCCAGGGACATGCACGGCGGAAATGGCATTGCCGATGAGTACCATGTCATGCGCCACCTGATGAACCTGGAGACCGTGAATACCTACGAAGGTACCTATGATATCCATGGCCTGATCATGGGCCGGGCACAAACCGGTTTGCAGGCGTTTTTTTAACAGCCAGGTGACAGCATTGCTCAGTGCAATGAGATTTATCCTTTCCCCCGGCTACGTCGGTTAGTCCCCGCCAGGCCAGTCAATACTCCTTTGCAAAGCAGGGCCTGCGAGCCCTGCCGCTGTTACCCGGGGCTTACTTTTTACCTCTTTTGAGTCATCCCCCAACACATCGCGTGACCCTGAAAGTGCACAGGAGCGAATTATTTAATCTAAATCGTCTGGTTAAATAATGTACTGCGGCTATGGTGTAAAAGGTTGTAGTGATCTTAAAGGAAGAGGAGAAAGTTATGGTTTTACTGTACACAGGAGTATCACGCAGCGCCCGGAGAGTGTGTCTCTGGGGAGTACTTTTAATCAGTATGATGGCCAAATTTGCCCATGCAGGTGACGTATTACCCATTGTTTTTGTACACGGCATGTCTGGCTCAGCGCAGCAGTTTGAAACCAACGCGATGCGATTTACCAGCAACAACTATCCCCAGGAGTTGCTCTTCGCGTTTGAATACGATTCGACGGTAGAGGCTCAGCAACCCGCGATAGCCGCTTTGGATGGCTATATCGATAAGGTTCTGGCGCAAACCGGAGCAAGTCAGGTTTATGCCATTGGCCATTCGCGAGGTACAGCGGTATGGACCGAATACTTGCAGGATAATAGTTTTAACGGGCCAGACAAAGTCGCCAGGTACGTAAATATTGATGGGCGAACGTTAGCAGAGTTGCCTGGTGGTGTGCCAACAATAGGCATCTGGGGCGAATGGAATACTGCCGGCAGTGGTTATAACCGACGCGGCAATACGAACGCGCAGATAGGGCCGGATCCGGCCTCGAACTATTATTTCGGGTCGAAAGCGCATACCGAAGTGGCGACGTCAGCAGAAGCTTTTGCTGTCATGTATGCATTCCTTACGGGTGAAGACCCTGAAGTGGTTGATGTGGTGCCTGAACCACCGGGTCAGGTGAACGTTGCCGGACGCGCAGTTATATTCCCGCAAAATATTGGCTATGATGGCGCCAGGGTAGAACTATGGCGCGTCGATGCCGCGACAGGGCAGCGTACAGATAGCGAGCCAGTCGCACAGTTTTCCCTGGATGAGAGTGGTGAGTTTGGCCCGGTTAACGTGAATGGTTTAAAGCATTATGAGTTCGCGGTGATCAGGCCAGCAACGTCAGCGGCTGGTGAAACGGTGCATCATTTTTATTTTGAACCGTTCAGTCGCAGTAACTACTTTATTCGCCTGAACACCAGTTTTGCCGGGGATGGGATTGAAGCCTTTTTACCACGGGACCCGGCCTACACCAATGTAGTCATCAGTCGCCAGCGAGAGTTTTGGGGCGATCAGGGGGCGCTCAGCGATGTGCTGGAAATCAATGGACTGAACGTAATCACTGACGCCATAAGCCCGCGCAATGACGTTAATCTTGCTTTTTTTGGTTATGACGCAGGGCCTGTGCTTCCGCCTCCCTTTCCGCCGTTTCCGGGGGCACCGGACGGGCTCACTGATTTGTCGCGGGGCGAGCTCTTTCCCTTCACGACCCTTACCTTTCTGACGGCCGCGGATGTATCAATTCCAGCCGCAATACCGGCAACGGGGGTTGTTTCATTGAATGAAATACCGCGCGGCAACGGTCGTGAAAGCACTATTAACATCCCTAACTGGGCGTCAGATACACATCGTATCACCATTCACTTTAGGGAAGATGATCCTCTCGTGCAGCGTTTCACGCACCCAAGAAAAGGAAAAAATTAGGCGAACACAGATGATGGCACGCCACCTTGCATGATGCAGGGGCGTGCCTTTCTTTTACTGGTGAATGGTGGCAACAAATGATCTGCTCACAGTGCTGCTGCCACTACGACCGCGTAGTATGAAACCATGCTAGTAATAACTCAGTTTCTCCGCTTTTCCTGCAAAAATGCGATACACCATAAAGGTGTAGGCCAGAATACAGGGGACGACGATAACGGTACCGACCAGCAAAAAGCGCAGCGAACCGGCATCAGAAAGGGCATCCATGATGGTTAACTGGCCAGGGATGACATACGGGTAATAGCTTACCCCAAAGGCAGCAAAACTGAGTGTAAACACCATCAGTGCAATGAAAAACGGTAGCCACTCGCCCTTGCCGCCGGCATCGGGTAACTTTTTAAGCAGTACGCCACACATCAGCAGCAACGCAAAACATACAATCGGGATGGCGGCTAACAGTATGCCCCATGGCGCGGATAACCATAGTTCACGTACCTCGGCGTGCAGCGTTAAGTTGGCCAGACTCACAGCAACAATACCGCCTGCGAGCATAAAAATGCCTTTCCTGGCCCAGGCGTAGGCTTTTTCCTGCACCTCGCCTTCGGTTTTGAGGATAAGCCAGCAGGCACCGATAAAACCATAAGCGGCAGTGACCCCAAAGGCGGCCAACAGAGCAAAGCCTTGAGCCCACAAATCCGTGCGAAGACCAGTGACAAAAATGCCTAACATGTAGCCTTGCGCCAGCGTGGTCAGCAGTGATCCGTACTTAAACGCGAAATCCCAGCCACGTTTGTGACCCTGTACCACCTTGGCGCGAAAATCAAACGAAACGCCGCGCAGGATCAACCCTATAAGCATTAGCGTGGCGGGAATGTACAGGGTTTGCAGGAACTGGCTGTGTGCTTCCGGGAAAGCAAATAGCAGCAGTCCGACGGCTAACACCAGCCAGGTTTCGTTGGCATCCCAGAACGGGCCAATAGATGCGATCATTGCATCACGGCACTTCTCGTGTCGCGGAGGGAGCAACACACCGATCCCCAGGTCATAGCCGTCAAGAATGCCATAAAGCAGCACGGCAAGGCCTAGCAGGCCAATGTAGATATTCCCCAGGGTTTCTGCAGATAAACTTTCAAAGGGCATTGTTTACTCCTATGCCTTAGCTGCGCCAAGCGCAGGATCTTTTGCCCGGGCCCGCTCACTGTTATCAAATTCTTCCAACTCCACGGAGCGGCGACACATCAGTGTCAGCGTTGCAATGTAAGAGATCAGCAATACGCCATAAAACAGAGCGTACAATGTGAACGAAAACGCCACATTACCCGCGGGGAGTGTGGTAACCGCATCTTCAGTGCGCAACACACCGGTAACGATGTAGGGCTGACGGCCAATCTCGGTCACGTACCAGCCTGCCAGCGTGGCTACCCAGCCGCTGAATGTCATACCGATGGTCGTCAGGGTAAGCCAGTGCGGCAGCTTCCCTTTGCGCCACAAATACACACTGCCGGCCCAGGAGACAAGCAGCATCAGTAACCCAGTCCCCACCATGATGCGAAAGCCATAGAATACCGGGGCAACCGGCGGATGCTCACCGGGGAAATCATTCAGTCCCTGAATTTCACCGTCAAAATCATGGGTGAGGATAAAGCTGGCAAATTTGGGGATCCCAAGCTCAAAGCGGTTTTCCCGGTTTGCTTCGTCCGGCATGGCAAACAGTAACAACGGCGCACCCTTGGTTGTCTCCCATACCCCCTCCATCGCTGCTACTTTCTGAGGCTGATGTTTAAGCGTATTAAGGCCGTGCATGTCACCCACATAAATTTGCAGGGGAATGAGCAGGGCGGCGGTAAACAGGCCGGTCTTGAGGGTCAGACGCGGCGCCATTTTTTCATCACCTTTATACAGGCGGTAAGCCGACAGGCCCGCTAGTACAAAGCTGGCGGTAAGTCCGGATGCCAGCATCATGTGCGCAAAGCGGTAAGGGAATGAGGGATTAAAGATAATCTGCCCCCAGTCTTTGGCATAGGCCACGCCTTCAATAATTTCGTGCCCCTGAGGGGTATGCATCCAGCTGTTCAGTGACAGGATCCAGAAGGCTGAGGTGCTGGTGCCAATAGCCACAAAGAAAGTCGAAAGGGTATGTAACCAGTTAGGAACCCGGCGGCTGCCAAACAGCATAATGCCGAGAAACGTCGCTTCCAGAAAAAATGCCGTGAGCACTTCATAGCCAAGCAGAGGGCCGGCTTCTCCATGAAGCCTGGCCAGTTGGTGCCAAACTGAAATGACATGGTAACGCCGCTTACCACCCCAAGGGCAAAGGTCAGGGCGAAAACGCGTACCCAGAATCGGTAGATCCGCATCCATACCGGATGACCACTGATATTGGAGCGTAACTTAAAATAGAAAAGAAACCAGGCAAGCGCCATGGTGATAGCGGGAAACAGAATATGAAAGCTTATGTTTAAAGCAAACTGTAGCCGGGAAAGGACCAGCACGTCCACGAGGAGACTCCTTAGTTAACAGTGTTTTTTCCGGAAATAAATTTATCCTTGAAATCAAGCATACGGCCAACGCCCGCACCCAGTTTCATTAGCTTGTCGAGCTTTTCCGGACCCAGACCCTGAAGCTCCTGCGACCAGGCGGTGGCCGACTCCAGTAAATCGTGAATTTCGGTTAATTTAGCCTGTGCATTTTCTTCAGTCTGGTTGGCAGGATTATCTAAAATAAGGTCCCGCAGCAGGCTCATAGTGGGATCAATCTCACGCTTGCGACGCTCCTCAAATACCCGGTTTGCCAGTAACCAGATATTGCCGGCAGGGACAAAAAACTCTTTACGTTCGCCCGGCACCAGGTGCAGCTTTATCAGCCGCCACGACTGCAACTCTTTGAGTCCCATGCTGGTATTTCCGCGGGAAATGTTAAGTGCTTCGGCGATCTCCTGGGCTGACAAGGGTTCGTCATGC
>CAZDUT010000053.1:0-15252 GCA_964508695.1 uncultured Alteromonas sp. | reverse complement strand
CAGTAACGGGTTTGGTGACCGAAATGCACACCGGCTTTCAGCATGTCACGCATAGAAACATTTGCCATTTTATTTTCCTCTTGGGGTTAGGCCTCCATACACCCCACGCATCGATCCGGCCAAAGCCAGACACCCCGACACACGGTGTTGGTGTATGTGTGTTATTTACTTCATTTAATGGTTTTGCTTCGGCCAGACAGACAGACTGTTTGACGAAGCGCGCGCTTTATACCATGGATAAGTTATCAACTCAAGTTTTTGCGGCGCATGACGCCCCCGTAAAACAGCCCGTCAGTGGCTGTCTGACTATACACAAACGCCCTTAGCCGTTAACATAGGCGCTTTGGTCCCAGTTAAATGTCACGGGCATAATAATTTGCTAAAAACGTAACTGGGTAACATTTGCACGTAACGAATCGAGGACACAGTGGCAGC
Source organism: uncultured Alteromonas sp. (assembly GCA_964508695.1). GTDB lineage: Bacteria > Pseudomonadota > Gammaproteobacteria > Enterobacterales > Alteromonadaceae > Alteromonas. The sequence continues at coordinate 14,817 of CAZDUT010000053.1, read as the reverse complement.
AATCATTAAAACCGCTGAAGAAATTGAAAAGATGCGCGTTGCCGGCCGACTGGCGGCTGACGTTCTGAACATGATCACTCCGCATGTTAAAAAAGGCGTAACCACCGATGAATTAAACACCCTTTGCCACGATTATATTGTCAACGAGCAAAAGGCTATCCCGGCACCGCTGAACTATGGTAACCCACCGTTTCCCAAATCGGTTTGTACGTCCGTGAACCACTGTATCTGCCACGGTATTCCTTCGGACAAGAAACTCAAAGACGGTGACATTATTAATATCGACGTGACTGTCATAAAAGACGGCTACCACGGTGACACCTCAAAAATGTTTGTGGTCGGAAAACCCAGCATTCTTGCCGAACGTCTTATTAAGGTGACCCAAGAGTGTTTATACAACGCCATAAAAGCAGTAAAGCCGGGCACGCGCCTGGGTGACATTGGTCATATTTGTCAGACCCATGCGGAAAAGCATAACTATTCAGTCGTGCGTGAGTTTTGCGGGCACGGTATCGGCGCCAGCTTCCATGAAGAGCCTCAGGTCGTGCATTATGGTCGTCCGGGAACGGGCGAGGTATTGGAAGCGGGAATGTGCTTTACCATCGAGCCAATGGTCAATGCCGGAAAACGGTACTCAAAAATTCTGCCCGACCAGTGGACTGTTGTCACCAAAGATCGCAGCTTAAGCGCCCAGTGGGAACATACCCTGTTGGTCACCGAAACCGGTGTGGAAGTGCTGACATTGCGTGACGAAGAGGATCTGCCGCGCGTGATGGACAACCGCTAGCTCACGCGGTAAGCCTGTCTCCCCTGAAGCGCGCCGCCAACGGTGCGCTTCAGCATTGTGTTTAACTATTCATAAATCTTCTTATTTTATGCACGCTCTTACCCGTTGTGCGCATTTCATGCTATGGTGCTTACGTTTTAAAAAGTGACGGGGAAAAGGTCATATTGTGACGTTGCAAAGCTTACTCAACGACATCGAAACCCTCCAGGACACCAACGATATAGCCGCGATCAAGGCCTGCGTGACGGCCAGCTATAGATGGCTGGATACAGCCTTTGACAGTAGCCCCGTTAATCAACTGGTCACCGGACGCGCCCAGTTTGTGGATAACCTGTTGCGCCGCTTATGGCAGCTTTTTGGCCTTGGTGACGTCACTGACTTATCACTGTGCGCGGTGGGTGGTTACGGCCGGGGCCATCTGCAACCTTACTCCGACGTTGACTTACTGATTGTCAGCAAACGTCGCCTGACTAACGATGTGCAGGAAAAAATTGGTCAGTTTATTACCCTGCTGTGGGATATTAAGCTTGATATCGGTCAGTCGGTTCGCACGATAAAAGAAACCGTAAAACTGGCCAAGTCTGATATTTCTATTGCAACCAACCTGGTCGAAAGCCGGTTATTATGCGGTAGCGAAGCCGTCTTTGACTTGCTGTGGGAAGAAGTGAATGGCAAAAACACCTGGAGCAGTAAGGACTTTTTTACCGCGAAGTACGACGAGCAACGCGCGCGCCACGCTAAGTTTAATGGCACCGCCTATAACCTTGAACCAAACATAAAGGAAAACCCCGGTTGTTTGCGCGACATCCAGTCTATCGGATGGGTGGCGAAGAAGCATTTTAAAGAATACGACGGCTGGAACTTAGTTGGCCATGGCTACTTTACCGAGCAGGAACACAGCGAGCTGATTACCTGTCGCATGCACTTGTGGAAAATGCGCTGTGCGTTACACCTCGTGGCTGGCCGCAGTGAAAACCGCTTACTGTTTGATTACCAGCCTGACGTTGCCGAGAGAATGGGCTATGGCCGCGAGGGTAAACCCGCTGTCGAGAAAATGATGCGGGACTTTTTCCGCACCGTGCGCCGGGTCTCTGAGCTGAACCAGATGCTGTTGCAACGCTTTCGTTACGACATGCTCAACCAATCAGTTCAGCAAACCATTATAATCAATGATGACTTTGAGTTGCATGATGGCATGATTTGCCCCCGTCATGCCGATGTCTTTACATCGCCGGAAGCGATTTTAGACTTTTTGGCGGTGGTGGCCGAGGCGCCGCGCGTCGAGGGCCTGGAAACTGATTGCATCCGGCAATTGCGTGACGCACACCGCCGGTTTGAAAGTGAGTATTTTGTCAGTCGTCCGGGATGCCGCGAACGCCTGATGAACCTTTTCAGGAATCCAGCCTTTTTCGATTTTGCCTGGGACATCATGCACCAGTACGGTATTTTGCAAGCCTACCTGCCGGAGTGGGACGCCATTGTCGGCATGATGCAGTTCGATTTATTTCACGCTTATACCGTCGACGAACACACGCACCGGCTGGTGAAATACATTAATCGCTACTTTGCCAATGAAGTGGAGTTCCCCCGGTGTAGCCGGATTTGCCGTAACCTGGATAAGCCCGAGCTATTGTACATTGCAGCAATCTTTCATGATATTGCCAAAGGGCGCGACGGCGATCACTCTAAGCTGGGCGCGCTGGACGTAGATTCCTTTTGTGAACAACACGGCATCAGTGGCAGTGATGCGGCGCTGATCCGCTGGTTGGTTGAAAATCACTTACTGATGTCAGTAGTCGCGCAACGTCGGGATATCTACGATCCCGACGTGATCAACGAATTTGCCAGCGCGGTGCGCAGTCACACGCACCTCAATTTACTTTATGCACTTACCCTTGCAGACATTCGTGCCACTAATGATAATTTATGGAATGACTGGAAGGCATCGCTATTGCGTGAATTGTACCTGATGAGTCAAAAAGCACTGGATAATGGTCTGCAGTGCCAGGATACTCTCAGCGAGCGGGTCGAAACGCATAAGCAGTTGGCAAAGCAGTTGCTCGATGCCCGCGACCTGAACATGGAAGAAATTGATACGCTATGGGCGCGCATGGACGATGATTATTTTGTGCGCTTCAAACCGGTGCAAATTGCCTGGCACAGCGAAGAAATTCTCAGCGCCCAGAAGCATTGGATGACCGCAGATGACACCCGCCTGCTGGTAAAGGCCAACGACAACAGCGCCAAAGGTGGCACAGAAGTCCTGATTTATGGCAAAGACCGTAAGGCTCTGTTTGCTCAGGTCGCGTCGGTGCTGGACAGTCGTAACTGCTCAATTCATGATGCGCATATTACGGTGACCCGTGATGGGTATGTGTTTGACAGCCTGCTGGTACTGGAAAACGATGGGACCCGTTTGTCATCGGAGTCACGTATCCGCTCGTTAGAGAAAGCCATTTATGAGCAACTCGAAAAGCCCGGGCGTGCACATAACAATAAGCGTAAACTGCCCCGGCAAATGCGCCAGTTGGATGTTCCCACCAAGGTGCGTTTTTTCAGTGCCGGGGAGGATGCCACACTGATAGAACTCGAAGCGCTGGATGCTCCCGGGATCCTGGCTAAAATCGGCCACGCCTTTGTTGATATGCGCGCCACACTCAAGCTGGCAAAAATTGCTACCATAGGTGAGCGTGCAGAGGACATTTTTATCGTAAGTAACGAAGACGGGGCGGCGCTCACTCAGGAACAGCAGATTGCTTTGAAAAAACAAATTCTTTTTAAACTGGATCAACTTGAAGATATCTCCATACCATGACTGAACTTAAAACAATTATTGAAGACGCATTTGAAAACCGTGACACCCTGAGCCCGTCGTCGGCGCCCGATGAGGTGCGTGAGGCAGTTGCTGCAGCCATCGACCTGCTAAACAATGGTAAAGCGCGTGTGGCAGAAAAAGTGGCAGGCGAATGGGTCGTTCACCAGTGGCTGAAAAAAGCGGTACTGCTGTTTTTCCGTTTACACAATAATGCAGTTATTGATGGTGCAGAAAGTTTTTACTTCGATAAGGTACCGTTAAAATACGCCAACTACAGCCAGGCCCAGTTTGCCGAGGACGGCGTACGTATTGTGCCGCCTGCGACGGTCAGAACCGGTACCTTTATCGGTAATGATGCTGTGGTCATGCCATCATATGTCAATATTGGGGCGTATGTCGGTGAAGGCTCCATGGTAGATACCTGGGCGACCGTGGGGTCATGTGCGCAAATTGGCAAAAATGTACACCTATCCGGGGGGGTAGGCATAGGCGGTGTGCTTGAGCCACTGCAGGCCAACCCAACCATTATCGAGGATAATTGCTTTATTGGCGCGCGTTCAGAAATCGTCGAAGGAGTCATTGTTGAGGAAGGTGCGGTGATCTCCATGGGCGTGTATATTGGTCAGAGCACCCGTATTTTCGATCGCGAAACCGGTGAGGTTCATTACGGACGCGTTCCGGCTGGCTCGGTGGTGGTGCCCGGTACATTGCCAGGCAAAGACGGCAAATACAGCCTGTACGCCGCTATCATCGTTAAGAAAGTTGATGCTAAGACACGCGCGAAGGTAGGGATCAATGCCTTGCTGAGAAGCGCAGAGTAATCAATAAAAAAACCCGGCACCAGCCGGGTTTTTTGTGTCATCACTCATTACGCGAAAAGCTTTTCCTTAATTGTATTGACCCACTTGATCACATCTTCTTCAGGCTCCAGCGTTTCAATCGCATCAATTTCCAGCATATCAGCCACCGGGCTACCCTGCAGTTCCACCAGCAACTCGTGTATCTGGCGTCCCGCTCCGCAAAAGGTTTCACCGTAACTACTGTCGCCCAGTGCTGCGACCGCAAACGGCTTATTGGTCAACATGGGAAATTCGTCCCGCAATTCTGAAATTGTCCATTCGAGATTTGGCGGGACATCACCCTGCCCGGTCGTAGAGGTCACCACCAGAATCGCGTCGGCCTCGCTGAAGTCGGACACCTCGGGATCGCTATGCAGGCTGGTGTCGTAGCCCTGCTCCTGCAGGTTGTCTCTTACCTGCTCGGCGGTATGTTGTGCATTGCCGTAGACCGAGCCGGCGAAAATGGAAAGTGTTGTCATTACTACCTCATATCAATTTGGTTACTTCAGCCTGTACGCTTCCCACTGACACAGAAGACCAGACATAGCCGGATGTGCGGGGGCGTCAATGGCTGTCCAGTTATCAGAAACCGGATGATAAAATCCCATATGCGTACAACTTAAGGCCAGATTGGCAAAGTTAAACCTGTCACGCACAAATTTATTTTGTTTACCATCACCATGGGTGGTGTCTCCCACGATTGGATGGCGCAGATGCACCATATGCCGCCGTAACTGATGCTTTCTGCCGGTCACCGGAGATAGCTTAACCAGTGAATACCGCGACGTGGCGTAGCGTCCGCTGGCAAACGGCAGCTCATAATGTGCCAGCGACTGATACGCCGACACCGCAGGTTGTGGAGGCACCTGTTCACGCCGGTGTCGGTCGGCAATTTTATCGTAGCGGTAGCGCAATGCATAATCGATGATACCGCTGTTATGAATATAACCTCGCACAAGCGCCAGATAGCTTTTGTGCAAGGCTTTGGCCATCATTTGCTGGCCAAGCTGACGCGCAACGTCACCACTGAACGCAAAAAGTAAAATTCCTGCTGTCGGTTTATCCAGGCGGTGGACAGGATACACATGCCTGCCAATCTGATCACGCAGCATCTGCACCGCAAAACGGGTTTCATGACGGTCAATCGGACTACGATGGACCAACAGACCCGGTGGTTTGCTGATGGCAACCAGATCGTCATCCTGATAAACAATCGTAAGCTCACTCATGGCCGGCCACTACCCTATCAAGCTGGTGCAACAGCGCAATAATCTCTGTCTGGCCAGCATCAATCTGCTTCGGCAGATACACTTCTGCTGCTGGCGCAATGGCCATCGCAGGCAAAGGCCTCTGCTGATGTAACATTGCGCTGAGCTTTGGCAGCAGAATAAACTGCAGCCATTGGCAGAATGTCAGGGTGTCGACAGCAAACGGTGCCTGGCTGTCCAGGTGCGACGGCGAAGGGGGCTCCTCCGCCCACAGGCCGTGCCTTTTCATAGTCTGCTCAAGCGCGAGAAGTAGCTGATGGGCGTTGTGATCCACGATGGGCTAAATACCTTTTTCTGGCAGTATGCAAATTGGCGGCGAGTATAACAGCTCTGATTAGACCGTGCGATTGACTGGTAACACCGCATGCCAGACTGCTAAAATAGCGCTTCCATCGCGACGAGGTTAGTAATGAGCGCAACATCAATTGAATCTATCAGCGAATTTTTGCTGCATGCGGGCACAGATTTTCGCATTTTTGATCTAGGCAGGGGCATGTACTCGCTGGACGCCCAGGCCTTTCTGGATATGGAAAACGGGCTGTTAGCACCGCCCAGACCCCGTCAGCAACATGGCTGGTTTGCACTGGTTTTCTGGGATCATCAGTCTGCGTCGCAACATTATATCTGGTTTGTAAAGTTGCCCGTCGATGAGCGAGGTCTGATCGTCAGCGCTGCCCGCAATCATTTTTTACAGATCATTGTCGATGCGCTGGGTACTAGTCTTACAGAAGAGAGTGAGTCTGATCAGACGTTGCCTGACAACCCGTACTCCTTTGTACCCAGCCAGGCACAAATGGCGCAATTTAATGCACTGGTACGTAAGCACCTGTCACTGCCTATGAGTCAGGGTACTGAAGAGGTTAAACGCTACCTTGGCTCACCCGCCGACCATGACTGGCAAACCCTTTCGTTACAGGCAATTGCCGATGTGGCAGTAAGGCTGGACGAAAATGATGAGACTGCGTCAGCGGTCGCGCAACACTTTGACGGCTACAGCCCTGACTTTCAGAACGCGCTAATGGAGTATGTGGAAAGTATTGCGTTGCCCGATGCTGTGCATGCCTGTTTTTTGCGCCGCGCGAACGATCCCATGGTCATCCACCTGCCGGCGCTGCGTGCATTGACAGACACACAACCGAACGACAATGTGCAGGCATTGCTGTCCTCTCTGCTGAAACGCCATGATCAGCTTTCCATTGATGTGCTCAGCGTTATTGCAGGACGGCATTACCTGCAGATGGATACCGCGTTAACACTGACTTTTTTTGAGTGTGTGGCCTGGCTGGACGAACAGCAAGAGCTAGATGGCGCGCTGTTTAACGGTCTTTTTTCTGATTTAGTTCAGCTCCCATCATTACGTCCAACAATGCTGGGGATGTTGCGCAGTGAAGCGCGCAGTCCACGCCTGGCCAACGCCATCGGTAAGCTGTTCACCCAAACCCGTGGAGCATCACAGTGACGCTCGGTGAACTGGTGTTATGGCTGGTTATAGCCTTCGTGGTTTTTCAGTTTTGGCGGGTACGTAGTATCTCCGAGGCGGCCAACCGTTACCTGCAGCATTATTGCCACACTCACCAACTGCAATTACTCAGTGTGGCCAGAAAAACTACGCGGCTATCACTTAAAACCGGCAAGCCGGACTGGTATAGCGAGTTTGCTTTTGAGTTTTCATCCAGCGGTGATGACCGCTATCAGGGAACACTCGAAATGGCGGGTAAATATGTCACCAAAACCGATGTTCCTGTTCATCGTATGTAATCGCACTGAGTGCGCTGTACAATCATGTAAGCAGATATTAGTCTGACCACCACAGGACAATATTTGCGGTAGCATTGCGGTGCCGGTGGTTCACACGCTAAGGGGTCTAGATTGACGCGAGATCATGGTCATTCACAAGTTGTATGTGACGGAAATATTGTCAGGGTAATACTCAAAGGGGCCTTTAACCGCGAAGGGGCTGAACGTTACGAAATGCAGGCGCGCGCCGCGATAGAAAGCCTGGACGGAAAACCGTTTTTAATGCTGGTAGATGATACAGAGGTTGAGGGCGGCACACCTGACGCCTACGCCGCGCTGGACAGATTTAATCAGTGGCAAAGCACCCTACCGCTAATTGCGAAAGCGTTCATAGTCCAACAATCGTTGCTTGAACAAATTCTCCTCAGACGTACACCCAGCCTTAAAGCGCAAAATACCGCATTCTTTAATAACACTGAGCAGGCTTTGCAATGGCTGTATTCAGAAGAAGAGAAATATGGCAGGTAGAAAACAAAAGGAAAAGCGGAAGGATAAGTGCTTCCGCTTCCTGCTGTTTTGAGCATCCTTATTCAGCAATCCATTGCATTTGCCTTATCCCTGGCCGCAGTCCTTTCGGAATATTCTATACCTCGCTATCCGTCGCGAGCTGCTTTTCCTTAAACAGGTCCCTTTCAATTATCCCTATAAACTGCACATCCTGATACAGTGTTGCCTGTCCTGGCCTGTCCGGCGCCTGCCTGGCGCATTCCTTATCATCCGTAATACTGCGCTCCGCGCAGTCAGCTTCCCTGTATATCCCTGCTCCTCCTGAGCCAACCGGCGACCTTGCCGATTTGCCATTCCCTGGCTCGTCCTTAGAATCCGTTAGCCTTCCTGACTCTTCGTGTTTCCTTGTGACGTCTACAATAGTAGTCCTATGCTCAGACTTTGCTATATGTGATTACGTAAATTTCAGACTGTGATCTTTTCCGAAGATACACAAAAATCAATAATCTTATATTTTTCAATAACCTTAGAATTTAGTCGAATGATGTCTGTCGTTTATAGCGTGGTTATTCTTACGTGTTTGTAGGACATCTCTTACACGGGATATCCTAAATTTGGATCAGTGATCGGCAAGGGAATTGTCACTGCGAATGAAAATCTCGTTGATGCAGGTAGTCTGAGCACAAAAATCCACTCTCCTGCTATGGGCATTGATCAAACCAGGCTTGCCGATTGCGCGCGCCACGTTTGAACAATTTAATCGCACCGACCATGGTCTCATTCGCAGTACGTGCGGTTATTCAGGGCCTTTGACAATGCTGCCCCCAGGGCATGACCAGTCGCTTTGATGACGAGTGTCATCACTTAACAAAGATGATCACACGCGCGATATTGACGAGCGGGCCGCAAATCAGACGTGCCAGGAACATCGGCCAGTGCTGTTGAGCCTGATATTGATGGCTTTTACGGTAACATCCCGCCAGCTGGGCGTCTGCCTTATCTCCGTTAGGGGTTGCGTACCTCATACCGGTTTCGCCCGTTTAACTTGGCCTGGTACAGGGCCTCATCGGCGCGTTTGATTACCCCTTCCAGGGCATTATCGTCAGGCGTGAGGGTTGTACAGCCCATACTAATGGTGATGGAAGGGGCCCCTTCCACTCCCAGCGTTAACTGCGCCAGTCGTTCCTGAATTCGACTGAAAACCTTTTCGACATTGTCACTGCAACTGTCGACCAGCACAATGAGCCATTCTTCACCGCCCCACCGTCCGAGTGCATCGCGCGCCCTAAGTTCACTGGACAACGTAGCGGCAACCTTTTTAAGTACCTCATCGCCGACATCGTGCCCGAAGCGGTCATTAAACGCCTTGAAATGGTCAATATCCACCATGGCAAAGCACACGTCGGTCTTACTGGTCCTGGCCGCCGCCAGCGCCTTTTCGGCAAACACACTGATACTCCGGCGATTGCGGGTTTGCGTTAGCTCATCGACCAGGGCCAGTTGTCTAAACCTGGTTTTTGTTCTGATCTGCATCACCAGCACGGTGATGGCCGCAGCTAATACCAAAAAAAGTGCCACGGACAAAATGATGAGCAGCCACTGACGGAATTCCCTTGCTTCAAGTTCAGATTCAGCCAGCTTTTTCTGAGTATTCAGCAGTTCATTTTCTGCTTCTGCCTCACGCAGTTCAAACATTGCCTGATAGCGACGCGTCGACTCTTCCTGAGTAACATTGAGCTGCTCCTCACCCAGCGCAACCCATTCCTTATAATACTGTAACGCCAGCGTCTGCTCATTTACCCACTCGTACACTTTCGCCTTGGTTTTAACTAATGCGATGCGTCGTTTGAGCGTCGGCGTCTTCTCAACCAACGGCTCGGCAACGGCCAGATCCTCGTCCCAGCCGGGTAGGTCAAGCCGCGCACGCAACCGTGCCCGTAACAGGTGGTTGAGCACCATCATGCCGGTAATATTATTCTCTTCAAACACTGGCAGCACCTTATTCACCTGCGCGAGGGCACGCTGCAGTTGCCCGGTATCCTCATCCAGGTAGGCCAGCTCATAAATAGCATATGCCGCGCCTATGTCGTCATCCGCCTCTTGCGCGTACTTCAGTGACAATTCGGCGTAGTGCCGCGCCTGTGCGGCGTTATCAATATTCCGGTAAGTCAGCGCAATGTTGTAATAGGTAATCGACGCCTCAACCCGATTTTGGTCGACATCAATGAGTTCAAGCGATTTAAGGTGATATTCCAGCGCCTGCTCCGGTTGTCCCAGTTCATCGTAAATGAGGGCAATACTGGCCAGCGCCTCAGAGCGGTTTTTTTGATCACCAAGGCTGGTAAAGATATCGTTGGCTTTCACCATCACTTTGAGCGCACTTTGCAAGGCGCCTGACTCGTAAAAGACCTGCGCGGCCAGCAGTAACAGCTCACCATGCAACGAGGTTTGCGGCGCTACTTCCACTACCCGCTTCAATGATTGGTTTGCATATCGTGTCGCCGTTTCAAAGTCCCGGTTGCTGAGCTCGCCTACGGCGAGTATGCCCAGAAAACGGGCGCTGAATCGGGCGTTATCATGAGCATTAGCAAGTTCGAGCCCTCGCTCTGCGATCGGGATGATTTTACTGCGCTGGGACAAGTAGTAATAAGCACTGGCAATGAAGTAACGAGCCTGTAACTGCGTCTCAATTGCCTGCGCGGTAGATGCATTATCAAGTAGAGGGGTTAGCTGCGTGATAAGCGCTTTAGGTTGGCTGACAATCAGGCTTTCATAGTATTCGATGTCTAACCGCCCGTTATCGTCAAATTTTGGCATAGCATCGTCTGCTGTCACTGCGCTGCATAGCAAACACAAGACAGCAAGAAAGGCGAGCTTATGTCTATTTCGTATAATCTTCGCTACCATTTTTTAGTTTTGTTTTTATTGTTTTACTAAAAGTTTGATGCCATCCAACATGGCCGCTTTTTTCGTGACGTTGCGAAGTCCTACCCAAGATATTTTCAGATCAACGCTTGTGCAATTCTTCAGTCGCAATGAGCTTTACGCTCACAGGAGCGCTAACCTCATTCGTGGTAATGAGCCTACTATCATTTTGCTGGTGTTGGAATGTTTTTTTATTGACCAGGTCTTATTCGCGCCATGCGTGTGCGGGTCATTCTTTGCACTGCATAAAGTCAGAAAGGCGCTGTCTATAACACCTTTCTGACTGTGGCTTGTGGGCGGTTCACACTCATACCCGCCACCCGTTAACGTGTCTGGCATATACGTTTACCGTAACAAAAAGCCAGCACTAGGCAGCCCGACGAAACTTCCGTTTAATACAGGCCCATTCCTGTTTCGCCGAACGTTGGTTGCCGCCCAGCGCAAAATAACTCGCCAGCCAGCCCATAAGAAGGATGAAGAACATTTTTTCACCGGCATCCTGACCGCGCAGAATAATCGCTGCTGCCAGCATGACACACGCCCAGATAACGGCATGACTGATGAGCAATGGCGACTCGGTTGCCGCTTTGCCTTCCACTTTCTGCAATATCCGACATACGCCTTGCACAATACGGGCATGAGCCGATGTATTGTCGGAGTCGCCCGCCGGATACCCCATGGCGCTGGTAGCGTCGATGAATGCGGCTTGCTCCGTTTTACCCGCAGCCACCTGCTCTTCAATAAGGCAGTAAAGGTGGTCCTTTAACTCATCAACCTTCTCCGCGTCCCAAATATCGTGGGCGACGACTTTGTCGCACCATGCATTCACTTCCTGGCTCAGATTAAACATGCTTACTCTCCTTCAAATGACGTAAGTAAAGCCGAAAGTTGCTGCCACTGCTGGCGCAGCACCAGTAGTTCGCTCTCTCCGTCGTTTAACAATCGGTAGTATTTTCTTTTTCGCCCTGTTGGCGCTTTCCCCCAATAGGATTCGATCAGGTTGCGTTTTTCCATGCGGTGCAAAATCGGATAAAGCATACCGTCAGCCCAGTCCAACAGGTTGTTAGAGCGTTCACGCACTTTGCTGATGATCTCGTAACCGTAGCTGTCACCCTGGCTGAGTATCGACAGTATTAGTGGTGTGGCTGAGGCCGCGACCAAATCTTTTGCGATTACCGAAGACATAAAACCTCTTTGCATAGATATTCTATGTAAAGAATACATAGCGATTCTAGGTAAAGCAAACTTTATTTTAACTTTCCGTTAACGGTAACGTGGCAAAGCGTGTGTCAGGTGTGGCTGATGCGCTAGCGATGCGTTGGATTTTTAACACCTCATCAGGCTATCTCGTCGAGTAACTTGGTATTTAACCGGCAAATACTGCTAAGGTTGTAAGCGCTTACGGTAATAAGGTGAACATCGATGCGACAATTTTTTCCTGTGTTTTTAGCGAGTTTTTTCCTTCTGGGCTGCCAGTCTGCTGACAATGCCGATAGCTCCCGGCCGACACAGCTTGCATTACTCGCCGATGACGGCAACTATGTTATTTTACGAGACGGGGAGCCCTTTTTTATAAAAGGTGCCGGAGGTCATACCCGCATGGACGCGCTCGCGGCTGCAGGCGGCAATGCCATACGCACATGGAGCGCAGACAATGCGCAACAAATCCTTGATGAAGCCCACCGCCATGGACTAATGGTCATGCTGGGGCTCAGTCTGGGTCACGAACGCCATGGTTTTGATTACAGCGATCCAGAGGCGGTTGCTGCACAATTTGAGCGCGTTAAATCAACAGTATTAAAATACCGGGATCACCCCGCCCTCCTGGCTTGGGGGATCGGCAATGAGGTTGACTTGTTTTATACCGACACCAGTGTTTGGTATGCCATTGAAGATATTGCCGCCTTTATTCAAAAGCACGACCCGCACCACCTGGTTACCACTGTGACAGCGGGCATAGATAAGCAGAAACTTGCTTTGATCCAGGAACGGGTGCCCAGCATTGATTATTTGAGTATTAATATATACGGCGGTCTCGAAACCCTCCCGGCAACGCTGCTGGAGTATGGCTATTCCGGCCCCTACGTGGTGACCGAATGGGGCCCGACGGGTCACTGGCAAGTGGAAAAGACCGCGTGGGATGTACCCATTGAACAAACCAGTACAGAAAAAGCAGCCTCTTACCGTGCCCGCTATAAGGATGGGATCCTCGATGCCAAAGGCCGTGCACTGGGCTCGTTTGCATTTTTGTGGGGGCAAAAACAGGAAACAACGCCGACCTGGTACGGTGTGTTTACCGAGCAGGGAAACCCCACCGAAGTGGTCGATAGTCTGCAGTACAACTGGACGGGCAAATGGCCCGCCTGGCGAGCGCCATCAATTGCGTCACTTACGCTGAATGGACGTGGCCGTTTTGATGATGTCGACGTCCAGGCAGGTGGCCAGGTAAGTGCCAGCGTGGAGATCACGCCACGCTCAGATACCACGCCGGCGGTGCGCTGGGAAATATTGCCGGAAAGCACCGATATAAAAGCCGGCGGCGATCCCGAATCCCGTCCTGAATCACTGAAGGGTATTAGCATAAATCAACCAACGGCGCAGCGCGCTGCATTCACTGCTCCCACACGTCCTGGCCCTTATCGGCTTTTCGTGTATATCACTGATCGCCGAGGGCACGTGGCAACCGCCAACCTGCCGTTTTTGGTGAAAGAGTAATTTTAAGGGGCCAAGCAGGCTACTTGCGTTGAAACATTACCGAGCCCTGTATGTGCCCCACTTCCAATTCACCGACCATGTCATAATGGCCGTCTTCGAAAAGATGCTTTTGTTTATCCCGGGTGATCAGCACCGCCACCCCTTCGCTCTTGCTGTCTTCGGTGAGAATGCTGTCAATCGCGCCTAATAATACATGCCCCAGTCCCTGATGCTGGTAATCCGGATGCACGGCAATAAAACTGATCATGTGAAAATCGTTGGCCGGTACACTGGCTCTGACCTTTTCCTCTTTTTCGACCATTTGGCGGGTGCCAAATAAGCCCGCAGTCAGGAGCATTTTCAGTCGCCAGTGCCAGTACCGACCTGCGCCGAATGCTGCGTCGGGCCCGGTCAGACAGCAAACAGCCAGTAGTCTGTCATTGTCAAACAAACCGACCATTGGTTGCTCGGCGACCCAAAACGCACTGAGCTCCTCGCGGATTGCCGAGCGCAACCGGCTTTCATAGCCTTCTTTCTCAGCCTGAAAAATATCAACAAACAAGGGATCGTCATAATACGCGTTGTACAGGATCGAGGCCGCTATCTTTAAGTCGTGTTCACTTAAATAAATGGCTTTAAGACTGGATTTATCTAGCAATGTAGTTTCAGCAAGTGCAGACGTTCGCATAAACATCTCCTCAATTAATATTAATGCTAGCCCATCGCTTAGTAAGCACTACCTGTGAGACAGCCTGAATGGTGTAATTCTCACTCTACGTGAAAAAAAGCCGAATGTTAACCTTATGTTAACACCCGGCTTTTTACCAAACATTTATTGATGGATTCAGATATGTGCGTATGCGCTATCGCCCCAGCCAATCAGTTGACCATTACGAAATACCAGCGGCGTGCATTCATCTTTGGTGGTTACACCGTCATCTTTTGTGCGCTGAGTGCGGTAAAACAACACCCGATAGGTACCGTCGTCTTTCTGATGCATTTCATTAAAGTCCGCCACGCCCATTTTACGCACCACGGACTCGTAGGACATTTCCTGCTCTAACTTGGCTATATGCTTACGATTGTTATACTCACGATCTTCCCAGTCGGCACTGTAATGACTGTCACCGTCACCGCCAACAGATACTACGCAACCGGTTAAGAACACAGGTGCAGTTGCCGCGATGACCAGAAGAAGCTTTTTCATTGTTATTCCTTAATTAAATAGTGTCGTGGTTTATCTTT
>CAZDUT010000052.1:0-15773 GCA_964508695.1 uncultured Alteromonas sp. | reverse complement strand
ATTTTGCCAGACCACTACGTTGGTATTGCCGGTGTGATCCTCTAAAGTGAAAAACGTTACGCCCGATGCCGTACCTGGCGCTTGTCGGCCGGTAACACAGCCTACAACTTTCACTACCGACTGGCTTGAACGACTCGGCAGGTCGCGTGCCAGAGTGATCCCGTTCAGGCAGCCTTTGTCATGTAATAAAGCAACCGGATGATGCGATACACTCAGTGATGTCGAGACATAATCCTCTATCATATGTTCGCAGGCTGAAGGCGCAGGTAACACCGTCGTTGATTCTGTAGTTTCACTGAATAGCGGCAGGCTTGCCTGCTGATCCATAATTTTCCAGCGGGCATCGTAACGATGTGCACTGATGGTTCTGAGAGCATCGGCGCTCGCCAGCGCTTCCAGCTGGTGCTGATCAAGGCTGAGTTTTCGAAGCGTATCGACACTCAGATAGCCGGATAGCGGACGTGCATCCACTACGCATCTGGCAGCTGACTCTGACAAGCCTTTAATCAAACAAAGACCAAGCTGTATGGCAAAGCCACCTTCATGCTCCACCAGGGTGTGGGCAACGTCAGAGCGGTTAACACAGGGCGCATACAGGGTGATACCGTGGCGTTTGGCATCCTGTGTGAGCTGGCTTGGGGTATAAAACCCCATAGGCCAGCTGTTTAACAGCGCCGTACAAAACACTTCCGGGAAGTAATGCTTCAACCAGCAGGAAATATAGGCCAGCACCGCAAATGAGGCAGAATGTGATTCCGGAAACCCATAGCCACCGAATCCTTTTATCTGCTCAAACAGGGCTTCGGCAAAACTGGCCTGGTAACCTTTTTTCACCATACCGTCTATCAGCTTGTCCCTGAACGCATAAATTCGTCCGTCTTTTTTCCAGCTGGCCATTGCCCGCCGTAGCTGGTCAGCTTCACCGCCGGTAAAGTCAGCGGCAACCATAGCGAGTTGAATTACCTGCTCCTGAAAGATGGGAACCCCGAGGGTGCGTGAAAGCACCGCGGCAACGTCTTCTGACGGGTATACGATTTTTTCATGGCCGTGCCGGCGAAGCAGGTACGGGTGAACCATGTCACCCTGAATCGGGCCTGGCCGGACAATGGCAATTTGCACCACAAGATCATAGTAACTACGCGGCCTTAAGCGCGGAAGCATCGACATCTGTGCCCGGGATTCTATCTGAAATACCCCGACTGTATCCGCACGACAAATCATATCGAACACCTGGGGATCATCGCCAAAGCGGTTAATTGCGGCGATATCCACATCCATAGCATAGTGCTGCCTGATTAACGAAAACGCCTTTTGAATAGCCGTGAGCATGCCCAACGCCAGGATATCCACCTTCAGCAAACCCAAACTTTCCAGGTCATCCTTGTCCCATTGAATAACGGTGCGCTCAGGCATGGCGGCATTTTCAACCGGTACCAGTTCATAGAGTGGCCCGCTGGAAATAACAAAACCGCCGACATGTTGTGATAAATGCCGTGGAAATCCGAGCACTGCTTCTGTCAGCGCGATAAGGTGCCTGACATTATCACTGTCCGCGTTCAGGCCATGTTCGAGAATTTGCGCCTGCCAGCTAAGCGCCCGGTCCCGACGGTTTACCTGCTTGATAACGTAGTCCAATTGAGACTCTGCAAATCCCAGCGCCTTGCCGACATCGCGAAATGCCGATTTAAAACGGTAACCGATAACAGTCGCTGCCAGAGCCGTGCGCTCACGGCCGTACTTGCTGTAAATATACTGAATCACTTCTTCCCGACGACTGTGCTCAAAGTCCACATCAATGTCTGGTGGCTCGTCCCTTTCCTTGGAAATAAACCGCTCGAACAGCACGTTTATCTGGCGCGGATCAACGGCGGTTATTTCCAGGCAGTAACACACCACAGAATTGGCCGCCGATCCGCGACCCTGGTACAAAATCCCTTTTTGCCTGGCAAACTGAACAATGTCGTACAGGGTGAGGAAAAAGTATTCGTAAGCCTGCTCAGCAATCAGTGCCATTTCTTTTTCGATAGTCGCGCGGATGGCGGGCGTAATGCCTTCCGGAAAGCGGCGTAAAATGCCAGCTTCCACACACTCGCGTAAATAGTCGGTGGCGGTATAGCCCGCCGGTACCAGCTCCGCCGGATACTGGTACTTTAATTCGTTGAGGGAAAAGTTGCAGCGTGAAGCGATAAGCTCAGTTTGCGTCAGCCAGTTGCTGGGATACAGCTTGTTGAGTTTATTCTGCGGCCGTAGTGCCCGTTCGGCATTGGACAGCGCCTTTTTCCCCAGCTTTTGCACGGTAGTATGGGCCCTGATGGCATGCAATACATGCTGTACCGGTAACCGTTCACTGTGATGAAATAACGCCCAGGTAGAGGCCACCACCGGCAATTCGAACTGGCTGCTTAAACGGCTGTAGGCTTCAAACCGTGTATGATCAGCGCCGTCGAGCCAACGCTGTGCGGCAATATAAGTGCGCGACGGATGCTGGGTGTTGAACCAGTTTCCCCAATACTGTTGCGATGCGTCATCCGTTGCCGGCAGCCATAAAATCAGGCAATGCCTGAGCGACAGAATGTCCCACTCAGCCAGGCTGTATTCCCCCTTCGGTGCTCGTCGACGGGCATTGGTGATCAACCGGCATAATTCAGCGTAAGCCGCCTTATCCGGACACAACAACACAAACGACAGCGTCTCAGAAAAGTGGAACAGACTACCCACGATAAGTTTGATTGGTAAGCGCTGGCGTTCAATTTCAGCATGCGCCCGAACCACGCCGGCGACCGAGCATTCATCGGTGATAGCAATCGCCGGATAGCCTAAAAAGGCAGCGGTGGTCACCAGTTCTTCAGGCGTCGACGCGCCGGTCTGAAAACTAAACACACTTTGGCAAATGAGCTCGCTGTACATGGGATTAACTGTAAAAACCCTGTACGTACCAGCGCTGGCGATGGTCGCGGAATATTTGTTGGTAACAGCCACCTGGTGTCTTAAGTACAAAATAGTCCCGCTTCACCGCCGCCTTATCCCACCACCCCGTTTGGATCCGTACCGGACCAAAGGTGATAGTGCCTGTGGCAGCAACAGGCTGAGGCTGATATAACCCGATGGCCGGGCAAAACATGCTTGGCTCAGCGCCTGTACCGCGACTCTCGGTTACCGTCTGGCGATGAACGCGATGATCGTCGCCAGGCGCGGGTTGCCAGACTGCCGCTTCACCTAAACGTGTGCGTAACCGACTTAACAGTTGCTGATTGGCGAAGTATTGATAGCGATCGGTGAAAAAGTCGCTCATGTTATCGTCTACCGGCTCAAGCTGTGTACACTCCAGCGTGAGTGCTACCAGCGGTGATGTCAGATTTAACGACTCCAGCCAAACATCGGCAAGCGTCAACCAGTCCTGGTGACGGGCCAAAGGCGCAGATGACGAAATATGGTGAGTGTCAGGCGCTGCTTCGCGGTAATGAATTGTGAGCGTAAGAGTACTGGTTACCAGATTTCGGATCCGCAGGAAGACTTCCAGATCTTCGAGCAAACTAACCAGCCATGGTCGACAACGCGGTGCTTCGGCTATTTCGTAAGCCGGCTCAGCATAAAGCTGGCAGTGCTCCTTAGGCTGAAAGTAGTGAACCTTGGGAAAGGTTTCACCGCGCAGTTCATTCAGGTAAATGAGGGTATCGTTTTTCACCCGCTTACCTAATTCACTGGCCGGGATACTCAGTAATCGTGAGATGTTCCGCACACCCAAACGGTGAAACAGGGCAATAGTTTTTGTATTCAACTCGGTATGGCAAAGCGCGCATTGTTTGATTGCCTGGCGTATGGCGTCTTTTGTGCCGAAAAGTTGATTGCTTTCGGCCTTAGCCAGTAGCTTGGCGGTTAGCGGACTCCAGCCATCCGCAAAGCGATACTGTAATTGACGGCTGCTCAGTACACTTTGAATGGTGCGCCAAACGGCGGCAACTGAGCCATAGTACTGGGTAAGGTTATCAAGCCGAATAGCCAGTGCATCCGGTGAGAACAGCACAATATCCGAAGCGACCTGATACACCTGCGACGCCAGGGTTTCCAGATACTGGTGCTGACGGTGTTTATCCAGGGTGATAATGGAAATATCTGCGTGCAATGCTGCAGCCTGTGCCATACCAATACCTGGGCGTATACCAGCGGTCAGCGCAGCTCTATTACACTGAACGATTTGATTCGACTGCTGATCATACACCACCACAGGTTGGATATGCCCGGTTTCATCCTGGCAAACCTGATCGAGTGTCAGCGAGGTAAATTCAATATACACCCAATGCATCGTCAACCTGCATGTGTATCATTGGCCACCGTTTCACTGGCCTGCGTCATGGCAGCAGTAATGGCCCGATTCGAGGGCGTATGGGTGAGTTTGATTCTGACCTCATCAACAGGCCAGCCTTGTGCCTGTTTGACTATCTGTATAGCCAAGCCGCCAGGCGCCGGTGTCAGAGATAAATCCTGACTGACAGGCAACGCCATTCGCTTACAGCGTGACGGCATCACTACAATCGCTAATGCATTATTATGAGTGGCTGCAACCTGAAGCCGCCTGGCCTGCTTCGGTGACATTGCGTTTGCCCACAGCACAACACAATGACAGGCACCGCTCTTAAGGCTTTGCTCGGCGGCCCACAGTGCCTGGTCATTATCCTTGGGCGCCACCTGGTATACCCGCTCGGCGGCAATCTCTGCAGCAGCCAGCCAGGGTGACTGGAGCATGCCGGGGGGGTTGATAAACAGGCATAATTTATGGACGCGATGTTTAGCGATAACTGCTTTCAGAAAGCTGAGCTCACCCACGCCCCTGTCGGTAACCACCCGGATCACACCTGCACTGACAATGCCGCCACCTAATGCGCTATCCAGCTCAGCATGGTCAGTAGGCAAGCGCGGGCCGCGCGACTGCTGTTGAGCGGCCCGCCAGATTAACGGATGTTTGTCGATGAGAGAAAGATGATCAGGCATAACACTATAATACTGTATATGTGTACAGTATTATAGTGTATAACGGTTAGTTTTCAAGCACAGCAGCAAAGGCTAGGCGTCAGTGGATTTCGCCGACTCCTCGGGTTTTGCAGCTTTGCCGTTGATGTTTCGGATGATCGCGCTGCATGCATTGATGAATCCCTCACAGGAGTTCTTAGACCAGCTCATACGCACATCGCTGGGCATATTTTTGACCACCTCGCGTACATCCTGAAGCGTGGTTTCTTCTCTTCGAAACGCGTGATTGATGGCTTCCTCAACAGAGGCATCTTTTTCACTGCACAGCATGACAACGGTGGCAAAGTGTGAGAACAACACTTCAAGGCGCTGGAAGTCACTGGTTTTAATTAAGCCACTGGTGTGGGCTGACTGCAGTTTTATCAGTAACGTCGTTTGCTCTTCATTAGCCAGTGCCATGATATTTCTGAACGCACGGTTGGCTTTCTTATTGGCGGTACGCGCACTGCTACGGGTGAGCACGAGTTCACGCTGTGCATTTTGAAAGCGCAGGACAAAGTAAATGAGTACTAATGACAGTACGCCTATGATCCCAAACGCAATCATGTCTGCTCGTTACCCTTTGACTGAGCGATAAATTTATCGATTTGCTGCTCAAGAATAAACAGCGGTACCGAGCCGTGAGCGAGCACGGCGCGATGGAATTTGCGCACATCAAAGTCTTTGCCGAGCGCGTCTTCTGCGCGCTTGCGCAGGGCTTTAATCTTGATCTCGCCGATTTTGTACGACAATGCCTGGGCTGGCCAGGAGATGTAACGGTCAATCTCGGTAGTTACGTTGTGTTCAGACAGGGCGGTATTTTTCAGCATGTAATCCAGCGCTTCCTGACGTGTCCAGCCAAAACTGTGCATGCCGGTGTCCACCACCAGGCGACAGGCGCGCCACATTTCATAACTTAACCGGCCAAAGTCGTCATAGGGGTCGTCATACATGCCAACCTCGATGCCCAGAAACTCACTGTATAAGCCCCACCCCTCACCAAACGCAGAGATATAGGTGTTTTGTCTGACTTTGGGCAAATCCTCAAGCTCGGCAGCCAGAGAAATCTGAAGATGATGACCAGGCACCGCCTCATGAAGGGTCAGGGCCGGCAGGGCGTACAATGGGCGCTT
The DNA here is from genome assembly GCA_964508695.1 of uncultured Alteromonas sp. GTDB lineage: Bacteria > Pseudomonadota > Gammaproteobacteria > Enterobacterales > Alteromonadaceae > Alteromonas. The sequence goes on along the minus strand of CAZDUT010000052.1, from coordinate 9,633 downwards.
GTCCAGTGCATAGGTGTTTACCCAATAATATCCTGGCTGATCATCCCGCGACGGATGAATATAACGTCCGGTGGTGTATTTGGGAGCAATACTTGCCGGTACTGGCGCCACACCGTAAGGTGTGCGTGGCAGCAGCTCAAACAACTGAGGCAGCCGCGCATCCATTTTCTTGGCAATAAATGAGGCTTCTTTTAACAGCTCTTCCGGCGTCTCGGCATAAAATTGCGGGTCGGTGCGCAGGAAGTGAATGAAGGCATCAATGTCGCCGTCAAATTCCAGCTCGTCAACAATCTGCTGCATTTGCTCGCGAATACGTGCGACCTCGGCTAACCCCAGTTGGTGAATTTCGTGCGGGCTCATATCGGTGGTGGTGTAGTGCTTTACCCTATTTTGGTAATACGCCTCACCGTCTGGCCATTGGGTCGCGGCAATCGATGAACGGGCAGCGGGGATATACTCGTCCACCAGAAAGTCATAAAAGCGCTGATACGCGGGTGTCACGCTATCGTTGATGACGCGCTTTGCATCGGCAATCAGTGTCGCTTGTTGTTGCTGGCTTAAATGTGCCGGGAATGCGTCAAAGGGACCGAAAAACGGACTTTCCGTGACATCGTTCACAATATAGGGGGTCACCGATTCTTCAAACCCGGCGAGTACCGCCTTAGGTTGTGTGAAACCTACCTCAATCGCCTTTTTCATGTAGTCAATTTGCTGGTCGAAGTAGTCAGACAGGGCGGTTAAGCGCGCCAGATAGTCACGATAGTCCTGCTCATCACGGAAGTTAACAATTTTAGGTAACGAGGCCATTGAGGCATGAAACCCGTACTCCGAGTTAATGGGCACCAGGTACGATTTGAAGCGATAGTTATCGATGTAATTATTCAGACGGTATTGCTGCATCAGCAACGAAATGGTGGCATCGGTGGACAAGGACTTATTTTCATAGCCCGTCAGTTCGTCGGCAAACGCCTGCCACCGCTTATGCTGGCTGGCCAGGGCTTCAGGCGATATATCCGGCAGTTTATCGTTGTATTGCTCTAACCCTTCGCGGGAGGCCAGGGTGGGGGATACACTAAGCTCATACTGCCAGATTTCGTCAAGCAGGCTGTACAGCTTGTCTTCAGTCTGCTCGTTGGCTGACGAAGGTAAACTTAAGCCAACGGCAATTACCAGCAGGGCTGTGAGGTGCGCAAACTTAACCATAAGGTCTCCGTATACAGGGCGGCCGAGCCCGCTTTATTAGTCGTTTTTAGGTGTATAGATTGGGTTTGGAAACGCAGTCACTTTGTCTGACAAGGTTGAAATTTTAGCGCTTCCCTGTTTTTTTACCGTATCAATCCTCAGCACATTGTGCATTGGAACGTAGGTTGATGTCACGTCAGCGAATTCGGTTTTTAACTTTTCATGACTGGGATCAACAACAACGCCGGTATGCGAGTCCCATACAAACTCGCCAATTTCGATAAAGCCAAACAGACTGGCCTGGGTCAGATGACGAACGTATAGCTCATAGCGCTCGCCATTACTGACAAACTGGACACGATAAATAGGATCGTTACTGCTCATTTGCCTTTCCGGTAACGGATGTGAGTAAAAGGGGATTTTATACCGGAGTGATTGTGACTTGCAAAACCTCAGGCTGTTGGTTTTATCGCCAATAGCAGGGATATATCGCAGTTGAATTGGTAAACAGCATAGCCTGGGGTACCATGCAACGGATTAATTAATTACAGGGTAACTTGATGAGACTGAAACATTTATTGACCGGGGCAGCGGTCGCTGCACTGAGTTTTAGCGTAAGCGCGCATCAATATAACGAACACGGACAGGCATTTTCGCCTGATACGCAGCGAATTAAGTCGCACCTTTTCTTTCTGGCCGATGACCTGCTGGAAGGACGTGAGACCGGCTCTCGCGGGCATGATATCGCTGCTTTATATATCGCAACAGAATTTGCCAAATACGGCCTGACCCCTGCCGGCACAGACGGCTTTATGCAAAAGGTCAGCTTCCGTAAAGCCCTGCTGGATCAGGAGTCCCCACAATTTACGCTGCAGCGTGAGGGTGAAACCATTGATTTTAGCTATCCCAAGCAATATCTGGCGGGCCCGGATATTCTGAATGAAAGCTCCAGCCTCAGTGGTGAAATGGTCTTTGCCGGCTATGGGATCATCGCCGACGAGTTATCACACAATGATTATGAAGGACTGGACGTCGACGGAAAAATCGTCGTTACGCTGGCAGGTAAACCGTCGTCTTTCCCGTCTGAGGAAGGTGCACACTTTGCGTCAGGCTCACAGAAAAAGCAGTATGCTGTGGATAACGGTGCGATAGGCATGATCACCATCACCACGCCAAAAAATGAAAAAGTGCGCCCTTATCAAAGTCGCCTGAGCTATATCCATACGCCACGCATGGCCTGGTTAAAAGAAGACGGGACACCAGCAAACAGCCATCCGCAGCTCAAAGGTGGTGCTTACTTAAGCACAGCGGCAGCAGAAATCTTGTTTGAAGGCGCTGACGTGCCGCTGGAAGAGATTTATGCCATGCTCGAGAACGATGAAGTACCAAAGGGTTTTGCGCTGCCCGGTACCGTGTCACTGAGCAAACAAAGCACGCACTCGACCATTACCAGCCCTAATGTAGTGGCGAAACTGGAAGGCAGCGATCCTGAACTTAAAAATGAGCATGTGGTGTTCTCGGCCCACTCTGATCACATTGGTTTTGCCAAAACCGTGAAGAAAGACAACATCAATAACGGTGCCATGGACAATGCGTCCGGCACGGCAGTGATGCTGGAAACGGCAAGACTGTTCAGCGAAATGGAGCAAAAACCACGTCGCTCCATCCTGTTTGTCTCTGTGACGGGCGAAGAGAAAGGGTTGCTGGGGGCCGATTACTTTGCGCATAACCCGACCGTACCGGTAGAGTCGATGGTGGCCAATGTAAACCTCGACATGCCTATCCTGACCTATGAATTTGCCGACGTCATTGCCTTTGGGGCCGCTCACAGCGACATGAAAGGATCGGTGGAAGAAGCGGCGTCGAATGCCGGTATTACCTTAAGCCCCGATCCGTGGCCCGCCCAGGCGCTGTTCACTCGCTCTGATCACTATGCGTTTGTAAAGCAGGGTGTGCCGGCGGTATTTTTGGTGCCTGGTCTTAAGTCAAAAAATCCTGATGTCGATGGCAGCAAAGTGTTTGGCGAGTTTTTGTCGACCCATTACCACAAGCCAAGCGATGACATTCACCAGGACTTCAACTGGGATGCGGCGCGCACCTTTACTAACGTAAACGCTCAGATTGGCTTAACCCTGGCCAATCAGGAGCAGCGCTCGCAGTGGAACGAAGGCGACTTCTTCGGCGACACCTTCGGGCAGTAACGCTGCTTGGCAATAGATCACCTGGCAGCGCCTTGCCGCTGCCAGGTTTCCCCTTTTCGGGTTCTACTCAAGCCTTGTTGGCTCAGGTATACTGGCGGGGAAGCTGTGGCTAGCCTCATGCCATTCAACTTTCCAACACCTGGATGTATACGGTGCCTGACAACACGCAGAAATCTTTTTTACTGATGGCGCGCGGCGGATCGCATATCCGATATTTTACGCGGTTTAAGCAACATTCATCGCTGAACGTTGAGGTTGTCCGGATTAACCGGGCGTTTCTCAAACCTTCCTATTTGCGCTTCTGGCGCACGATCAGCAGCGTCGACCTGTCGTCTGAAATCAATACGCATCTGTACAAAAAGCGCAAGAAAATGCCGTGGCTGAAGCAACAGCCAGTCCGCTGGATTTTTAACAGTGCAGTACGTCTGAATATGAAACTGCAGCTGGTTAAATATTGTGGACTGATAGATGCACATTGCTGTGATGTGGTCGGTGTGTGGAACGGTCAGAAAATGCCGAGCAGAGGCATAGAGCTGGCGGCAAACCTGATGAAAAAGGAGGTAGTGCATTTTGAAAACGGACTGTTACCCGACTCCACAACCTGTGACTGGCAAGGCGTAAATTGCCATAACAGTCTGCCCAGAACGCCTGGGTTTTACCACCAGTTTGCACACCAACAGGCCAAGCTTCCGACACAGTTGCTGCCGCGAGCTGCGAAGGGCAGTAAAGGCAAAGGGGTGGAGAAGGAGGCGCTGCCCAGGCACTATGTGTTTGTGCCCTTTCAGGTAGAAACGGACAGCCAGATCGTCAGTAACTCTCCGTGGATAAAGTCCATGGCACAACTGCACCGACACTTGTGTGATGCCATCGACAAGGTGGACGACCCGCGCCTGCATATCGTGGTGAAAGAGCATCCTTCGGAGGTAACACGCTATGATCATCTGCATAACGTCCATGCAAAAGTCGTATTTGCCAATCAGTGCAGCACACAGGATCTGATTGAAGGCGCTGCGGCGGTACTCACGATCAACTCAACCGTCGGCATCGAGTCGCTGTTACTGGGTAAGTTGGTGATGGTGCTGGGGGAAGCCTGCTATGCTATCGACGGGGTGAGCCACCATGTAGCCGACGAAGCCGCGCTAGTCCGCGCACTACAGCAAGTGGACACACTGGCGACCGACGAGATATCCCGCAGTGGGTTTCTGCATTTTCTGCACGAGCATTATGTTATTCCGCAAAGCTGGAAGCGGGCTGAGCAAGTGCATTTCGATGCACTTACCCAGCGCTTGCTTAAAGCCGACAGCTTTAGCCAGCTAACGGAAGGTGTTACAGAAAACTCTGCTTAAACACCTGCCAGTGCTCGTTGAATTGCTCGGTAGGCTTGCGGGTGAAGCCAGAGCGAATAAACAAATTAATACGCCCGTCGGTGTAACAAATCAGCATGTTGGCAATTACACCTTCCTCAGCCGCCAGTGTTTTGCCTTCGCGCAGCTTACGCTCACGCAGAACCTGTTTGAGCTGGGTTTCCAGGCGCTCAAACAGTTTGGCAATACGCGCACGAAGACGTTCCTGCTCGCCCATTAGTGCATCACCATTGAGAATGCGGGTGATACCCGGGTTCTTTTCGGCAAAACCAAGAATGAGATGCAGAATAAGCTGACAGCGAGCTGCTGCATCTTTTTCTTCGTTGACGATTTTATTGATGCGTGTGAACAGGGTTTCTTCGATGAACTCGATAAGTCCCTCAAACATGCGAGCTTTGCTGGGAAAGTGTCGATAAAGCGCGGCTTCAGAAACGCCAACTTTTTCGGCCAGCTTCGCCGTGGTAATGCGTTGACCCGGACTGGTCTCCAGCATACCGGCGAGCGCCTGAAGTATTTGCGCGCGACGATTGGTTTTTTTTACAGCAGGCATAACGAGAGCATTCCTCCGCTACCGGGCCTGTTGCCCGTATTCCATGTGTTAAGTTGGCTTGCGCCAAAGGTTATTATTTTTTGGTTTTTATTATTATTGTAATCAGGCGTTATTATTTTTTATTTTGGTAACGCTCAATAACAATGCGCAGCAGTTCTTTGGCCAGCTGCGTTTTAGGGCTGGCCGATAATTGTTTATCGCCCTCTGCCAAGAAAACATGAAGCGCATTGTGATCACTGTTAAAGCCAAGCCCTGACGCGGTGATGTCATTAGCAGCAATCATATCCAGGTTTTTTCTTTTTAATTTATCTTTTGCGTAATCAGCCACATTATTGCTTTCCGCGGCAAAACCAACGGTAAATGGTGAAGGTGATAATGCAGCGACTGATGCAAGAATATCAGGGTTTTTAACAAAAGTAAGCGTTAACTCATCGTCAGACTTCTTAATTTTGCTTTGCTGCACTTCAGCGGCGCGATAATCGGCCACGGCAGCAGTAGCAATAAAGATGTCTGCTGACGTTGCCGCCTCCATACAGGCGGTGTGCATTTGTTCGGCGCTTTCAACGTCGACACGGTTGCAGCCCGCCGGAGTAGGCAAGGCCACCGGGCCAGCAATAATGGTTACTTCAGCGCCGGCAGCGCGGGCGGCTTGTGCCACGGCAAAGCCCATTTTTCCGGAACTGTGATTAGAAATATAACGCACGGGATCAAGCGGCTCGCGGGTCGGCCCGGCGGTGATCACAACGCGTTTGCCCAAAAGCGGGCCGCTTGCCGACGAAAGCGCCGCGACAATCTCCAGTGGTTCGAGCATGCGACCCGCACCGATATCACCACATGCCTGCTCGCCACTGTCCGGGCCCAGCACCGTGACGCCCATCCAGTGAAGCGTTGATAAATTGCGCTGTGTCGCTGCGGCCTTCCACATTTGCTGATTCATGGCGGGGGCCAGATAGACCTCGGCAGTTGTGGCCAAAAACAGGGTGGTCAACAAGTCATCGGCTAAACCGTTGGCCAGTTTGGCCATACAATTGGCAGTCGCCGGTGCGATTAACAGTATATCGGCCCATTTTGCCAGCTCTATGTGCCCCATGCCCGCTTCGGCGTCTTCATCCAGCAAGTGCTGGTGGACAGGGTTGCCAGACACCGCCTGCAGTGACAAGGGGCTGACAAATTCAGCAGCAGAGGCGGTTAGCACCACGCGCACTTCTGCGCCCTGCGCCGTGAGCTTTCTTACCAAATCAGGTGCTTTATAGGCAGCAATGCCACCGGTTACGCCGAGTAAAATCTTGGTGTTGGCTAGCGTCATAGTTCGACAGTTAAGCATGAGAATGGCTTAAGCGTATCACGAAGGCCGACCTTGCGGTAGCCGCGCAGATGCACACACCACTGAGCTCGCAGTAGTGTATAAACCCGCTCTGTGATCAGTCGCCGTCGCGAGAGCCAGAATGTATAACGTGTAAAAGCAAGCAGTCTACTTACCAATGCTTTTCCTGGCGGCGGGCAGAGAGGCTTGTCAATCTGGCGAATACTGTTAAGGACAAGGGTATGCATTCACTGAAAAGCTACCCGGTGACCGAGCGTCCCCGGGAAAAGCTGTTGTGCCATGGGGCAACGTCATTGTCCGATGCAGAGCTGCTGGCGGTGTTGCTATCTTCCGGCCACGCCGGGCGTTGTGTACGTACAATGGCGCACGACCTATTACACACGCTAGGCTCACTATCCGCGGTGGTCACCGCCCCCATGGTCGATCTTCAGCGGATAAACGGGGTGGGGCAGGCGCGTTATGCACAACTTCAGGCGGCATTCGAAATCATCCGCCGTCATCTCGAAGCGCCGTTACGCGAGCGGAATGTCATGAGCTGTGTGGGCGATGCCAAACGCTATATCAGTGCGCAGCTTAAAGATTGCCGGGCTGAGAAATTCGGTATGCTGTTGCTTGACAGTCAGCATCAGTTACTGGCCTTTCGCATTATGTTTGTGGGGACAATCAACAGCGCGGTGGTGTATCCCAGAGAGCTGGTACGCCAGGTGATTGCCGATCACGCTGCCGCTGTCATTCTTGTGCACAATCACCCTTCCGGCATTGCCGAGCCAAGCGATGCCGATATCAGGCTCACCCACGATGTACGTGCCGCCATGGCCATGATTGATGTAGAAGTACTGGATCACTTCATTGTAGGTGGTCCGCACGTGGTGTCGCTGGCACAGCGAGGGGTGCTATCCTGAAGCGTGATGTTACTTCCAGTAACCCAGCCGTTTGCGCAGCTTTAAATTACGAAGCCGGTTTTTCGGCTTTTCGCAATTGCCTTCACGTGGGAAGTGGGCGATCTCATCCAGGGTGGCGTCAAGCACCCGGCGGGAAGACTGGCCATCAGTGTAGGGGTGCATCCGCTGAGCATAGTCGGCAATTAACTGGGCATGCGCGTCGTTTTCCGCCAGGGCTTTTGCAACCGCAGATTCCAGTTGGTCGGCAGCTGTTATATCAATAAACACTGGTTCAGGCTGAGAATTATTGAATGTGACCACGGGCTTGTTCATTAACAAAAATTCGGTGATCGCGGAGGATGTGTCAGAGACCATAACATCACAGCGTTGTAACAGCGGGAGCAGCGATGGTGATTCCGATATCCGCAGCCGGTCGTGAGTGACAGCGTGGTATTTTTCGACAACCTGCGGATCCATCTTAGGATGAAACTTGACTGTCCAGTTCCACGGCATTGTCTTACTGAGTGCGACGATGGAATCAAACAAAGCCTCAGCCGAGGTAAAACTGGGAGAAAAAGTTGGGGCGTAGAGGATCTCTGGTGTCGCATTGCTGGTGCTGGTTGGGGCCTCGGCAAACAATGGGTCGAGTTTTGTCCAGCCCGTTTCTTTTACCGTAAAGTGAGGGTGCCGTTCACGCAGCTCAAGAAATTTATCAGTGAAAAACGGCCCCTGGGTGCAATACAGATCGAAACAGTCGCGAATACGGAAATGGCCTTTTTTCTTCCATTCGAAGCCATGAAAAAGCTGTACTTTCAGACCGGGGATAAATGCAGGCACAATATTGCCCGGCAAATAGGTAGCATCAGGGTTGTATGCCACGACCTCATCCACACTATTCAGTAAAATTTCCTCGTCGGTTAACAGGCTTTTCTTAACGGCGTTGCCTTCAATAAACCAGCGTACGTCATGGCTCTCTTGCTCCATGATGGCCTGCAGCGGTCGCAGAATTTCAATTGAATAATTTTGTGAAATATAAAAAAGAAAACGCAATGACTTTTCCCCAATAAGTTGGAATTAACGAGTGTCTTTGATGACTTCAATAATTTCAGTCGTGGATATGGAGGGCGTACGGGGCAAATAAATTACCTCACAGACATCCTTAAGCTCATCAAACTTACCTTCCCAATCGTTACCCATGACAAGTACGTCAGCTTGCTGATCAATGATGTACTGGCGTTTTTGCGCCAGCGACTCTTCTTTAAATACCTTGTCGACGAAGCGTAGGGATTCAATGAGCTCCAGTCGGCTCTCGAACGGGTAAACCGGATTACGGCCTTTTTTGCTGTAGTTAAGCTCGTCTGAGGACAGGCCTACCGTCAGGTGATCGCCGTGTGCCTTTGCCCGTTTCAATATGCGGATGTGACCAATATGCAGTACGTCAAATGTGCCAAATGTGATGATTTTACGCAAAGCAATCTCCTGAAGCAGTTCAGACACCAACAATACAATCCGTTTCACGCTCACTGTGAATCACGCCCTGGCGACTGACTAATGGGAATAGTCCGACCTGCGCCACTGCTACGAATAACCCGACACAGCGCTTATGCCCCGTGGCAACCAGCAATTTAGCAGTTATCCATGCGCTTTTACAGAGAGTCGCGTGACGGGCTTGCCAGGTTAAGGTTTCAATCGTCTGCGTTGAGTCCCTGAGCATTTACCCGTAGCAGTGCCGAAACAGACGTCAGCGATTGTCACTGAGGGCCTTGCTTTGACTCCCCTTTGCGCAGATCTGTGATAGGATCGCGCCAGTGAAATCAGGATCGGGTAAAGCACCAAACAGAAAAAAATGTAGACTTTCTGACCTGAATTCGGCACTTTTTTCACTTTATCATTGAACCTGTGCGCCATTTGCTGTATAAAATGCGCCCTCTAATTTATGGTTATACGTCATTTGAGCCCGGTGACTAATTGAGTGGTGGGATCGATTGGCGCGACAGTTATCGTTGTTCCGGAGACAAATACAATGTCAAGAGTATGTCAAGTAACAGGTAAGCGTCCTACGGTTGGTAACAATCGTTCGCACGCAAGAAACGCGACCCGTCGTCGCTTTTTGCCTAACCTTCAATCTCAC
>CAZDUT010000051.1:0-15923 GCA_964508695.1 uncultured Alteromonas sp. | reverse complement strand
GGCCAGTGCCGTAGTGTTGAGTATCTGCCATGTCAGCTGCTCCTTAAATGTCCAAAACTTGTGGTTGCTGTGCAGCGTGTGAATGTTCAGCACCTGCATAAACTTTCAATTTACGGAACATTGCACGGCCCAGAGGACCTTTTGGCAGCATTCCTTTAACTGCTTTCTCAAGAACCATTTCTGGCTTTTCAGCAATCAGTTTTTCGAAGTTTGTCTCTTTCAGACCACCTGGATAGCCCGTGTGCGCGTAGTACATTTTGTCTTGCGCTTTACGGCCTGTTACCGCAACTTTCTCAGCATTGATAACGACAATGTAGTCGCCAGTGTCAACGTGAGGCGTGTACTCTGGCTTATGCTTGCCACGCAGACGCATCGCGATTTCAGAAGCCAGACGGCCAAGAGTTTTGTCTGTGGCGTCAACCACATACCAGTCGCGTTTTACCGTCTCTGGTTTAGCAACAAAAGTTTTCATTTACATTCACCCGAATAAAATCGTCGTTACTGATTTTCCGCCATGGAAAATCACCTTAAAAATCAACATTCAGGCCCCTTCGAGCCGATTGATTCTTCCGCCTTCCCAAAGGCGGGCGTAACTGGGCAGGGCGCGAATTATACAGTAATTGAATAAAAAGCGAACCCCTGAAATTAAAAAAAGTTAGGGGAAATGTGTGTCGCGGGCTGCATCAGCTTGAGACGGTGTGTGATCGGACGCACAACTTCGTCTCAGCTTAGCGCTTTGCTTCCTCTTTTTTCACTTGCTGCCACAGGGCTTCCATTTCCTGCAGGGTAAGCTGTTCAGGTGTTGACTGCATCGCTGCGGCTTTATGCTCTACACCGCGAAAGCGTCGCGCAAACTTAGTCGAAGCCTGCCGCAAGGCAGTATCCGCGTCCACGTTGCAGTGCCGGGCGAGATTGACCATCGCAAATAACGCATCGCCAATCTCCTCTTCTATTGCCTGTTGATTACGCACGGGGGCATTGAGTTCGTCGCTGATTTCGTCAAGCTCTTCTTTGACCTTGGCAGTCACCTCGTTAACGTCATCCCAGTCAAAGCCTACCGACGCACAGCGCTTTTGTAACTTGGTGGCATAGATTAACGCCGGCAGCCCCGTTGTCACTGCAGCAAGCACGCCCTCCGAATGCTTCCCTTTTTCGCGTTTCTCCCGCGCTTTAATGTCTTCCCACTGGGCACTGAGATCGGCGTCGCGATCGCCATTGGCAAAAACGTGCGGATGCCGCCGTACCAGCTTATCGCTGATGGTCCGACATACATCTTCAAAGCAAAACTCGCCCGACTCTTCGGCAATACGGGCATAAAACACTACCTGAAAAAGCAGGTCCCCCAGTTCGTCGCGAATTTCATCAATGTCCTGTCGGCCAATCGCTTCTGCCACCTCGTAGGCTTCTTCAATGGTATAGCGGGTCAACGACGCCATGGATTGTTTTACATCCCACGGACAGCCTGTTTCAGGGTCGCGAAGTTGTGCCATTATCTGGGTAAGGCGTTCGATTTGAGCGCCTGTGTTATTGGGCTTTGCGTCTGGCATCGACAACTCCTTTTAGCTGGCGTAGCCGTGTCAGCAATTTGGTCAGCTTATCCAAATCCTGCACTTCTACCGACACCGCAACCACGGCTGTCTGCCTGGACTTGTCGGTCTGACTGTTCACACTCAGCAGCGCCACACCTTCGTTCGCCAGCACGGTGGTTATATCGCGCAAAATACCCGTGCGGTCACTGCAATAAATATCAATGGCAGCTTCGAAGCCGACATTCAGCGCCTCTGACCAGCTCACCTCAATTTGCCGCTCCGGGTGTTCACTGAGCAAATGTTTAAGCTGCTCACAGCCGGTTTTGTGAACGCTAACCCCTCTACCCTGTGTGATGTAGCCGAGGATAGGCTCACCGGGAACCGGCTTGCAGCAATTCGCCAGCTGGCTCATCAGGTGCCCCACTCCCTGAATGACCACGGCATCCTGCTTGCCGGCCGCGCTGGCTTTTTTGCGGGTTTTGACCTTTGGACTGATTTCCGGCTCAGGCTCAGGTGCTACCAGGTGATGCAGGTGATTGACCACCTGCATTACGCGTACATCGCCGGCGCCGATAGCGGCATACAACTCATCGACCGAGGGAACGTTAAATTTGTCACAGGCTTTTGCTGCGTAACGCATATCAACATTCACCCGACTTAATTCGCGTTCTAACAACTCTTTACCTGCGACCAGGTTTTTCTCACGATCCTGTTTTTTAAAATAAGAATGGATGGTTGCCCGCGCCCGGGACGAATGCACATAGCCCAGGCCGGGGTGCATCCAGTCCCGACTGGGATTAAGCTCTTTACCGGTCAGAATATCCACCTGGTCGCCGGTTTGCAGCTGGTAGGTGAATGGCACAATTCGTCCGTTGACCTTGGCCCCAATACACCGGTGGCCCACATTGCTGTGAATGTAATAAGCAAAATCGAGTGGCGTCGCGCCATACGGCAAGTCGATGACGTCACCGCGGGGCGTAAACACATACACCCGATCGTCAAATACCTGGCTGCGCAGCTCTTCGACCAAATCGCCAGACTCAGCCACTTCTTCCTGCCACAGTAAAATTCGGCGCAGCCAGTTAATTCGCTCGTCGTAGCCAGATTGTTTACCCGCTGACCCTTCCTTGTATTTCCAGTGTGCAGCAACCCCAAGCTCAGCATCCTGATGCATTTTGTTAGTGCGGATTTGTATCTCGACCGGCTTGCCTTCGGGCCCCAGGATCACCGTATGAATAGACTGGTAACCGTTGGGTTTTGGCGTCGCGATATAATCGTCAAACTCATTGGGAATGTGTTTGAAGTTTGCATGCACCGTCCCCAGTGCGGCGTAGCAGTCCTGCAACCTGTCGGCGATGATCCGAACCGCGCGTATATCGAACAGTTGCTCAAAGGTCAGCCGCTTTTTCTGCATCTTTTTCCAGATACTGTATATGTGCTTAGGTCGCCCGTACACATCAGCACGAATGTCCTCATTATCAAGCAGGGACTGCAGGTCGTTGACGATCTGGTTGATGTAATCGGCGCGCTCTTTGCGCTTACCGTCTAATTGTTTGGCAATTTGTTTGTAGGTAGCGGGGTGCAGATAACGAAAAGCCAAATCCTCCAGTTCCCACTTCAGCTGTCCTATCCCTAACCGGTTTGCCAGAGGCGCATAAATAGCCGCGCACTCACGCGCCACCATCACCCGGGTTTCCTCGTCGGCTTTCTTGACTTTCTGCAGAGCGCAAATGCGTTCAGCCATCTTTACCACGACCGCCCGGACATCCTCCACCATTGCCAACAACATACGCCGTATACTGTCGATATGCTGCTCGTCCGATTTGCCGGTATGCCCATCCGTATCGTTACGCCGGGCATGCAACGCCTTAATGGCATCCATCCGCCGCACCCCCACCACCAGCTGGCAAATTTCATCGCCAAACTGTGACTGGATCTGCTCCTCATCGAGGGCGTGCTCCTGACAGTAGGGGTATACCAGCGCCGCCTGCAACGTGGCATCGTCCATATTCAGCTGGTGCAGAATTTCAACCATTTCCTGACCGACCAGCAAACGTTCCGGGTCGCTGGAGATATTGCGGAGCTTTTCCTTGGTCGTGGCAGACAGCGCCAGACTTTCCAGCCAGCGTTCAAAGGAAGGCCGTGAGGGTTCGTGTACTTTTCGTGTTGACACCATAAGCTGTGTTACTCGTGCTTTTAGGTTGTGGTGTGTGTGAATAGCGCCATCATTTCGAGGTGCTGAGTGTACGGAAACATTTCGACTAACGAGACTTTTTCCATCTTATAACCTGCATGGGTAAGTGTCGCGGCATCCCGGCAAAATGTGCTGGGATTGCAAGAAACATACAAAATACGTTCCACCGGATTTTCTGTCAGCGCATGGCACACGACACTGGCACCTTCCCGGGAAGGATCCAGCAAGACCTTGCTGACGGCCCCATCCAGAGCCTGTCTTACCGTTTCATAGTCTGACAAATCAAGATGTCGCCAATCAATATTGCTGATGCCCTGGCGTTGTGCAGCCGTCTTAGCCCGCTGCACCATTTCTGCGACGCCTTCTATGGCCTGCACTTTGGCTCCGGCATCCGCCAGGGCCAGAGAAAAATTTCCCAGTCCGCAAAACCAGTCCGCTACCAATTCACCTTTAGTTATAGCAAGCCAGTCCACAGCCTGACGCACCATTGCCTGGTTGACGGCGTCATTCACCTGAATGAAATCGTTGGGCCCGGGCGTAAGGTAGCGCTCGCCTGACACGCTGCAGTGCAGATCGGCCTGATGATGAAGCGTGATCAGCTCACCGCTCGCCGACTCGATGAGCATATTAATTTTGTGCCGACGGGCAAACTCCTCCAGCGCATCGGTAAATGCCGAGGCCAGTGGTCGGGTCACCTTGATGGTTACCTGGCTCACCGCATCCCCGGCAAGCAGGCCGATGTGACCGATATGACGCACCGCACTGTGCCGGGACAGTGCCTCTTTTAAGGGAGCGATAAGCTCAGACAACGACGCCACCAGCACCGGGCAACTGGCAATATCAATAACCCGGTTTGCACGCTGCGCGCGATACCCTATCGCAATATTGTGTTCATTACGGGCGTCCACAGCTAACCGGGCCTTGCGACGATAGGCGGGTTTCGGACCGGTCAGTGGCGCTGACCAGGACAGGGTTTCATACGCAGCACGGCCAAGCGACTTCCTCAGCAGATCGTCAATAGCCTGCTGACGCAGCGATAGCGCCGTTTCGCTGTCAACATGTTGCAACTGGCAGCCACCGCATTCGCCGGCCACCGGACAAAAAGGAGTCTGGCGATTCTCGTGGGCTTGCAGTACGCGGGTAACACGACCTTCAGCCACGTCACGTTTCTGGCGGGTCAGCATCACCTCACACGCTTCATGTGGCAGGGCGCCGGCAATAAACTTCACGGGCTTACCGCGCACCACCCCCTGGCCCTTCCAATCCCAGGTATCAATGGTCAGGGTGGCGGCTGTGTGTGATCGCTTCGCTGATTTATTCTTTCCCGGTTTGTAGAAACTTACCACGCTGTCGTTACCTTTGTTGTGCTGTGTGAGTAATCAGTCTGTTTCCAGAATCACGGTTGCCACGGCATAATGCGTCTCATCGGATACGGAAACGTGGCTGCGCGTTATGCCGCGGGACTCGCAGATTGCTTTAAACGCATTAAAAAAGCGCAGTTGCGGTGCACCAAACTCAGTATGCACGGTTTCAATGTGTTGCCAGCCTACGCCATTGCCAATGCCTGTCCCCAGCGCTTTTACCGCCGCTTCTTTAATCGCGAAGCGCTTGGCCAGATAGCGTAAGGGCTGCGCATGAGCTTCATAAACCTGTAGCTCACTGGCTGTCAGAATACGCGCGGCAAAACGTGACGAACGTCCAAGACTTTTCTCCAGGCGGCTAATCTCAATGATGTCGGTGCCAAGGCCTGCAACTGCCATGACTATTCCTGCAGCGACATCAGTCGCGCTTCTTGCATCAGCCTGCGCATTTCCGCCACCGCAGCGGGCAGACCGTCAAAGGCGGCACGGGCAATAATGGCATGACCGATATTGAGTTCCACCAGTTCCGGTATCGCTGCAATGGGCCGCACGTTGTGATAGTGCAATCCGTGTCCGGCATTCACCTTAAGCCCGGCTTCGTGCGCATAGCGGATGCCCTGTCTTAAACGCGCAAGCTCCTGCTCCCTGGCTTGCTCGGTAGTCGCCTCGGCATACTGCCCGGTATGAATTTCGATATAAGGTGCATTGCAGGCCACTGCCGCATCAATCTGGTGTTGCTCGGCATCAATAAACAATGAAACGGCAATCCCGGCATTGGCTAAGCGGGTGCAGGCATCGCTGATCACGGCCTGATTACCGGCAACATCCAGGCCGCCTTCCGTGGTTAGCTCCTCGCGCTTTTCAGGGACCAGGCAACAAAATGCCGGCTTAACTTCTTCGGCGATGGTAAGCATTTCATCGGTCACCGCCATTTCCAGGTTAAGCCGGGTCGATATGGTTTGTGCCAGCAGGCGGACATCGCGATCACGAATATGCCGGCGATCTTCTCTGAGGTGCACTGTTATTCCGTCGGCACCTGCACGTTCTGCAATATCGGCTGCATGCACAGGATCCGGATAGCTGGTTCCCCGGGCATTTCTCAGTGTGGCAATATGATCAATGTTCACACCCAACAAAATATCGTTCATCGTTGATTGGTCTCATTTTAGACGGTGGCGAAGAAGAATGGGCTAAGTGTAACAGATTAATGGCAAATACGGAGTGAGCGTTAAAGAAGATGCAAACAACGCGGCGACCGCAATGGCTGACCGCCGCCGGGTTCATTAAGGCGGACGCGCGCCAGCCTGTGGGAAGGTAAGTCACACGTGTTCGGCGACGAGTGTTCACCTGCCGGCAAGCCCGGCAACGCGGGCTGGGTGACGATAATCTTACCCGCGCCTTTCTTACCGGGCTTTATTGCGTTTGAGAGAGGTGAATAAGTCTCTGCTCTTCAGAGGCTTTTGCCCCAGCAGCGGCGCAAGGATCTGACGGCTGAGACGTTTGGCCGCCTGCCGGCTCATGGCATTCCACTGGTCTTCAGCAAGCATCAGCAAGGCCTCGCCCTGCACACTGTGCGACTCGCGATGTGCCGTTTCCACCATGCCTTCGTCCTGCGCATAGTTATACCAGCGTAATGGTTGCACGGCTGCCGTTTTTCGCGCGTCCACGCCCCAGTCTGGCATCAGTCCCATCTCAGCAAGCAGCGCAAACTCAAAGCGGCGCAGCACCATCTCAACATCGGTAAGTGAAGACAGGTCTGTCAGCGCCTGAGTATAGGCTTGATACATCTGTTCACTTTCAAGACCCGCAGGCATAATGCGATTCGTCAGCTCATTAATATACATGCCGCAAAACAACACATCCCCGCTCAGGGTGAGCGCTCGCGCACTACTTTCGACCAGCGTAAGGTTTTTCAGATCTGTCTTTCCGCGTACCTGTATGCGCAGCGGCTGGAAAGGTTGTAGCAGGCTTTTACGGTCAGATTTGCTGTTTCTGACACCTTTCGCCACAACGGAAAGCTTGCCATGCTCGCGGGTAAAAAAGTCCATCAGATAACTGGTTTCCCGGTATCCGCGGCGATGCAGAACATAGGCTTCCAGCCAGGTTGTCTGTGTCATACCTGTTACCTAACTACGCTTAATGCGCACAACTTTCATCGCTTCGAAGGGCAGACCTGCCACGCTTTCCTCAATGGGGTAATAGGTCAGGTTCACGCGCGCGCCCTTCAGGCTCTGATAGCGCTGCTTGCGTCTGAAGATAAACGGCACCTCGATACTTTCCAGCATCAGTGTATGCCGAACCCAGTCGCCTTCATCACGTTGCACGTGAGACATCACCCTGACATTGTCGGTATGGGTCAGGCGGCTGTGTTTACCGGTGAGCTTATCGGCGTCAGTGGGCATGCGGTTCAATTTGCTCCACTAACAATTGCACTGTTTCCTTTCCACGAAATACATTTATATCCAGCCGGTAAGCAATCCTGACCTGCCTGACGGCCGGGTTTGGCCAGGCGTGAAGATCAATATTAAAAGCAATGCCGTCCACTTCCTCGCCATTGTCGTGCCTGACAACAAGCTTCAGGTGGCGCTCACCCACGATACGTTGTGAAACAAGCGCAAACACGCCGTCAAACAACGGCGCATCGAAGCCCTGACCGAACGGTCCTTCCCCCCGTAACTGCCGGGCAAATGGCAGCGACAGTTCGCCGGGTGTCAGCTCGCCGTCAGAGAGCAGTACCGACTCCTTATCCAGGGATGACAAATAGCGTGTGGCGACCTCGTTAAATGCCTGCTCAAACGCTGAAAGTTTATTGGCCGGCAGACTCAGTCCTGCTGCCATGGCGTGACCGCCAAACTTATCAATGATACCTGGGTAGCGGGTGTTAATTTCATCCAGTACATCACGAATATGTACGCCGTCAATAGAGCGGGCGGAGCCTTTTAATGTTTGCTCATCCGCGTGGGCAAAGGCAATCGTCGGACGCAGGTATTTCTCTTTAATACGCCCCGCAACAATACCAATCACTCCCTGATGAAAGTCGGGTTTATACACCACCAGCGCAGCGGGTAACTCACCTTCCTCAATGGTCAGCGACTCAACGGCCTGCAGCGCTTCTTCCTTCATGCCCTGTTCGATATCCCGGCGCTCTTTATTCAGACTATCGAGCTCGGCAGCCATCATTCGCGCCTGCATGGCATCCTCTTCTGTCAGACAGGCGATGCCCAGCGCCATATCATTGAGTCTGCCGGCGGCATTCAGACGCGGCCCGATCACAAATCCCAGATCCGTGGAGGTAAGGTTGGCAGGCACCCTGCCCGCCGCCTCGATAAGAGCTTTGATACCCGGACGGCATTTCCCGGCACGAATACGCTGAAGCCCCTGATGCACTAAAATACGGTTATTTTTATCAAGCCTTACTACATCGGCCACCGTGCCAACCGCTACAATGTCCAGCAAGTCAGCAAGGTTAGGAGGAGCAACCTGCAGATGTTCAAACCAGCCGCTATCAAGAAGCTTTGCGCGGGTCGCCAGCATAAGGTAGAAAGCGACACCCACGCCGGCAATATGCGGCGAAGCGAAATCACATTCCGGCTGGTTGGGGTTTACGATAGCGTCCGCGTCGGGCAGTGTGTCGGCGGGCAAATGATGATCGGTAACGATCACCTGCATACCACAGGCCTTTGCGTGCGCTACGCCAGCCAGACAGGCGATGCCGTTATCAACGGTAATCAGTAGCTCAGCGCCACGTTCAGCCGCAATATCAACAATCGGCTCGCTGAGTCCGTAACCATAGTCAAACCGGTTAGGCACCAGATAATCAAGATTTGTGAGGCCCATCTGGCGCAGCGCTATCAGGCACACTGACGTACTTGTCGCACCATCGGCATCGAAATCTCCCACAATGACCACTTTGCGCTGCGACCGGATGGCGTTGGCGAGCAACGTACAGGCCGACTCCATTCCTTTAAGTCCATTGTAATGGAGCAACGCGCGCAATCCTGTTTCCAAATCATTCATGGACTGGACCTGTCGCCCCCGGTAAATTCGGCTGATAACCGGGTGTAAGGACTCGTTTAGCTGGGCCTGGCATAATTCGCGCCGTACAATCGGCAGGATCATAATGGGTAAACTCTCCGGACGGGACAAGGAATAGTGAAAGCGGAAGGCCGTGCCTTCCGCGTGAGTCTTACTCTGTCTGTGACAGCACTTCGGCGATCACATCAGCTGGCTGATAGCCACCGATAACCTGACCATTTGGCAACACTATGTTAGGCGTACCGGTTACGCCAATTTTCTGACCAAAGACGAACTGCTCTGCAACCTGATTATCGCAAGACACCTGTTCAATGCGCTTTCCGGCTTTTGCATCGGTCAACGCCTGCTGTGAATCTTTGGCACACCACACCGACACCATATCATCGTAGGCTTTACCTTCTAACCCTGCGCGTGGAAACGCCAGATAACGAACGGTGATCCCTTCGTTATTAAACTCGTTAATTTCGTTATGCAGTTTGCGGCAGTATCCACAGGTGATATCGGTAAACACTGAAATCACGTATTTTTCATTATCGGCCGGGAATTCAATGGCCGAGTCGGCGAACTGCTGAATGCCTTCCATGCGCATTTCACTGATCGCGGCCTCTGTTATGTTCTTCATGCCCTCGTTTAGGCTGAAGATTCGAGCCTGTAGCAAATAGCCCCCATCCTCACTGACGTAAAACAAGCCACGGTTTGTAATGATCTGATAAAGCCCGTCCACCGGCGCTGGCGCCACCGATTCGACCAGTAGGCCGGTATCCGCTTCCAGCTTTGCCTTGAGTTCTGCCTTATCATCCGCAGCTGCCCCACTGAATGACAAAATACTAAGGGCAGCCAATGCTGCAAGATAAAATGGTTTAATCACACTGACTCCTGGTACCGCTGCGCGGTAACATTACTTCATGATTTCATGCCGCCATGCGACATACCTGAGATTTACGCATACTACCACAGCGTTACCGTTAAGACAGGCACTGCAATGGTAAACTTCCGGGCGTGCTGAGTGAGCAACGACGTGATCAAAGTTTAGCCTCGCGGATGATGCTGAGCAATCAGTGACTGCAGACGTTCTGTGGCAACATGCGTGTAAATTTGTGTCGTCGACAGGTCGCTATGACCCAATAACATCTGAACCACCCGTAAATCTGCACCATGGTTAAGCAGGTGTGTTGCAAACGCATGGCGCAGGGTGTGTGGCGACAGTGACTGCCTGATACCCGCAGCCTGCGCGTAAAACTTGATCCGATGCCAGAATGTTTGCCGGGTCATTTGTCTACCGCGCCGGCTGACAAACAGAACATCACTCTGACGACTCAGCAGGGCCGGTCTTGCGACTTTGAGATAATGCTGCAGCCAGTCCAGGGCTTCTTCACCAAACGGCACCAGTCGCTCTTTATCGCCCTTACCGGTAACTCTCACGACACCCTGCTGAAGACTGACCTGATCAAGTCGCAGTCCCACCAGTTCGCTGACCCGCAGGCCCGTGGCATAGAGCACTTCCAGCATGCACTTATCGCGGCACTCAAGCGGATCCTCACTGTTTGGCGCAGCAAGCAGTGCATCGACATCTGCCTCGCTTAAGGTTGCGGGTAAGGCCTTAGGTAATTTAGGGTTCGAGAGCACAGAGACCGGATTGTCGATGCGGACACCGTTATCAATAAGATACGCAAAGAATGCCCGCATCGCACTTAAACTGCGCTGGGTACTGCGTGCTGACAAGCCCTGAGCATGGCGATGATGGAGGTAGCCCTGCAAGTTCTCGGAAGTGGCCAGCGCAATGTCTTTCAGCCCCTGGTTATTGCAGTAAACCGCCAGCTTAGTTAAGTCGCTGCGATAGCTTTTCTGGGTGTGGTCCGACAGTCCCCGCTCCAGCCACAACATGTCAATAAACGCATCAATATGCGACTGGCTTGCGGCCGGAACATAAGTGAGCTCGCGGCCCATCGTTACAATCCACGCTTAACTTTGATCATCTCGTAAGCCGACTGAATATCCTGTGCTTTGGCTTTGGCAATTTCCATGGCTTCTTTCGGCAAGCCTTTTGATACCAGTTTATCAGGATGGTGTTCAGCCATGCGTTTGCGATAAGCGCGCTTGATGGTTTTATCATCATCCGATGCGGCAACGCCAAGAATGCGGTAGGCGTCATCCAACGACTGCTTTTCGGTATACTGCGGTTGCTGGCGCTGTCGTTGCGACGACTGACCACGCTGGCGAAAACGCAGTTCCGCTTCGTACATAGAAATAAGATAATCCAGATCGCGGCGGCGGAATCCGAGTGGGCGGGCCACCTTTTCAAGAACATTGTACTCCTGCTGGGAAAGCTCGCCGTCCGCAAAGGCAGCCTGAATCAGAATTTCCAGAAAAACCTGAAGAATGTCCCTTCGCCCATGACAGGCTTCATGTAAACTTTTTAGTGTATCGACCACCGGAAAGTCGCGAGCCTTACCTTCGCGAAACGCATTCTGAGCCTCTTTGCGGGCCTGTGCAGACAGCCGCATCTCGTCCATCAGCGCGGTCGCGATTTGAATTTCGCGGTTGGTCACCTGGCCGTCCGATTTTGCCAGATGCCCCAGCGAAGCAAACAAACTGTGAAAAAACACAGCTTGCTGCTTTAATTTATCCTGGTCGGCAAAGAAGCGCCCAAACCCACCTAGCTGGCTAAAATCCTGACTGTAGGCACGGTCAAAAAAATGCCCGACGATTAACCCAAGGATAGCGCCTGGGATCTTCAGAAACATAAAACCAAATACTAACCCGAGGAGTTTTCCCCAAAATGGCATGCCAATGACTCCTTTAGCTGTAGCAACCTGATCAGTACTACGCGACACCTATGATTCAGTTGAAAAAAGAAACACAATAAAAGCATTTCACTGCGACTATATCGGAAGCCTCAGTTAATGAGAAGCGCCCATACCATGACACATTTTATGAAAAATACACCGCAATGGTTGGTAAATACGTGATAAGTGCTTAGAATTAGCGCTTTATGTCGTTGTGGCAGGTGTCTCTTTTATTG
Source organism: uncultured Alteromonas sp. (assembly GCA_964508695.1). Lineage (GTDB taxonomy): Bacteria > Pseudomonadota > Gammaproteobacteria > Enterobacterales > Alteromonadaceae > Alteromonas. The sequence continues at coordinate 3,782 of CAZDUT010000051.1, read as the reverse complement.
TTTCACTACCAGGCAGACCGAGGGATGGGGTCGCAGGGGGTGTCGAAAAAGGAACCAGGCACTCCCAGCGCACGTAAACGGAAACTGCGCGAACACAATAGAAGTACATAACAACAGGCCAATCTCCATCGCATGAAAAAGACCTGCGCCATTTTTATCCTGGCAGCCATCGGTACCCAAGTCACCGAAGCCCAGCAAACTGCCCCTGTGGATCAACAAATCCCACTGGGCGTATGTACGGTATCCCCTGTGCAGTTCTCCAGCAATCAGTTAATGCCTCCCGGTCATGTAAAAGTAGAATCCAGGCGCACGGAAATTGTTGAAAATAAAGTGGCACTGTTCAGTGGTGAGGTAGGTATTACCTCCGACCGGGCAACCATTCATGCCGATCAGGCGCAAATCAGTGATAATGGCCGTAACCTTGTTGCAAAAGGCGATGTGACCTATCAGGATGCGCAACTTAAAGTCGACAGTGATGAGGTGGCGGTAAACTCAGCCGATCAGCGATTGAGGATGACCAATTCCCGCTATCAGTTAACCGGCTTTGTTGGTCAGGGAGCGGCGGATGAAATTTTGCTGGACACAACCCGGGGACTTACGCTTAACGACGTCAGCTTTACTACCTGTCCCCAGGGGGATGAGGACTGGATTATAAAAGCGAGCGAAATTAGCATCGAGAAAGGCGAAATTTGGGGCGAAGCCAAGCACACCCGGTTTTACGTGGGCGATATACCGGTACTCTACCTGCCCTACTTCTCGTTCCCTGTCAGCGATCAACGTCAGACCGGTCTGCTGACCCCGGAAATCACCAGCTCAAGTTATACCGGCATTGATATTTCTCAGCCTTTTTACTGGAATATCGCCCCGAATTACGACATGACACTCACACCACGTTTGATGACTAACCGGGGGCTTCAGCTACAAACCGAATTCCGCTACCTGACCCGCGATAGTCAGGGGCAGCTGAACCTTGAATACCTACCCAGTGACAATGATATTGCCAACTCTCCCGATCGTTACTTCTATCATTACGAGCACGAGGGAGTTTTATCTGACAACTGGCTGTTAGGCATTGATTTCAACGGGCTTAGCGATGACAACTATATTGTTGATCTTGGCTCTGACTTCTATAACCGTGCCGACACGCACCTTTACCGCAGTATCAATCTTAATTACTACGAAGAAAACCTGCTGTTTTCTATGCGTGTCCGCGACTTCGAGATTATCGGTGACTACCCCAACAGCTATCGGGCGCTGCCTGAACTCCAGCTCAATTACACGCGACCGCTTGGGGCATTGCTTGAGTTCAGACTCGACTCTGAGCTGGCTTATTTTGACAATGCTGCCGACACCGCGCCTACAGCCACACGCTTTCACGTGGCGCCTACACTGGCGTTGCCTTATCAGCGCCAATGGGGAGAGCTGACGGCAGAGGCCACGGTACTAAATACCTATTATGACCAGCAGAATATTGAGGGGACTGCGCGCGACGAGGAGGTCAACCGCACACTGGGACAGGCCCGTTTGTTCGGTGCCCTGTATTTTGAGCGCGATACCACGCTTATCAGCGACTCCATGACCATGACTCTGGAGCCAAAGTTCCAATACCTTTATACCTCGTTTGAGGACCAGTCGAATATTGGCCGGTATGACTCGACACCTTTACTTACGGATGTCGAGGGCCTGTTCCGAGGCCAGGAGTTTACCGGTCTCGACCGTATCAGCGATAATAATGAGATCACCGTTGGAGTAACATCACGCATTTTGGATGACGCCAACAGGGAACAATTTGTACTAAGTGTGGGTCAGATATTCTACCTTGATGACAGCAAGCTCTCTGCGACATCACGCAGCAACGACCGTTCAGCCCTTGCCGGCGAACTGGATTGGCGTTTTAACCAACGCTGGTATTTGCATACGGAGGCGCTGGTGAGCACCGAAACGGACAAAGTGGAACGAAGCAGTATCTCGCTTGAATATCGAAAAGATGCCAATCGATTTATTCAGTTTACACACCGTTACGTTCGCACGTTATCCGGGGAAACCATTGATCAGGCCGGAATATCGGCGAGCTGGCCTATTGCGAAAAACTGGCAATGGGTGGGTCGCTCCTACCGTGATCTGGATCGTGACCGCAGTATCGAGTCTTATGTGGGGATTGAGTACGAGTCGTGTTGCTGGTCTGTACGCGTGGTTGCACAGCGCCACCTCAACAACCGCTATAATGCGGTTGGCGAACAGATCGTAGACAATTATGATTCCGGCATCGCACTGCAGTTTTTATTCAAGGGCTTTGGCAATCGTGGCAGCAGTCGTACCATGTTACAGGATGGTATGTTTGGCTACCGCCAACCCTATACTTTAAATTAGAATGGCTACCCTACGCAGGTAAGCAAAACGCATTAACCAACAAAAAGAGTGATTATGAAGTTCATTATACGGGCTATGTTATTGGGAGCGCTTATCGCGTTTACCAGTGTTGCACAGGAAACCCGCCTTGACCGCGTGGCGGTTATTGTCGATCAGGGCGTAATTCTCGAAAGTGAAGTTCAGGCCCTGATTTCCCAGGTTAAGCAGGATGCGGAGTCGAAAGGCGAGTCGTTGCCGTCTGACCGCGCTCTTCGTACGCAGGCCATTGAACGGCTGATTACCAAAAGTTTGCAAATGCAGATGGCTGAACGTATGGGTATCCAGGTCAGCGATCCGCAGTTAGAGCAAACTATTGGCAATATTGCAGCTGAACAGGGTGCAACAGTGGCCGACCTTCGTCGAGAGTTAAGTCAGGTAGGCATTGCCTATGAAGATTATCGCGAAGATATCCGTGAAGAAATGATCATCGGTGAAGTGCGTCGCGCCAATGTGCGCCGTCGGGTTTACATTACCGAGCAGGAAGTAGAAAACCTGATGGAGGTCATTGAAAAGCAAGGTGCCGAGCAGGCTGAATACCGCCTTGGCCATATTCTGATTGGCTTTCCTCCAAGCCCTACGGACGAAGACGTTGAAGAAGCGCGCGACCGTGCAATGAAAGTGATTGACTTGCTTAATTCCGGGTCTGATTTTGCAAAAATTGCCATCGCATCTTCTTCTGGCTCAGAAGCACTTGACGGCGGTGACATGGGCTGGCTAAACATCAACTCTATGCCCACGCTGTTTGCCGAAGCGGTTCAGGAAAATGATGATAAAGAGTTAATCGGTCCGATTCGCAGTGGTGCCGGTTTTCATATTCTGAAAGTCATGGACACCCGCGGTATCGAGACAGTCACTGTCGAGGAAGTCAAGTCACGGCATATTCTGATCAAGCCTTCCATTATTCTGAGTGAGGAAAAAGCCAAGGAAATGCTGCTTAAGTTCCGCGAGCAGGTTAAATCTGGTGAAGCCGACTTTGCCGAACTGGCCAAAGAGCATTCCGAGGATCCCGGCTCTGCATTGCGTGGCGGTGAACTGGGTTGGTCAGATCCAACCAATTATGTGCCGGCATTCCGCGACACGCTGTCCAGACTGGAGCCAGGCGAATACAGCCTGCCAGTGCGCTCATCACACGGTTGGCACTTGATTCAGCTGCAGGACAGACGAATTGACGACGCGACCGAAAAGCGCAAAAGAAACCGGGCACAGCAGCTTATTTTCAACCGTAAGTTCTCTGAAGAAGCGGAAACCTGGCTGCGTGAAATGCGTGACTCTGCTTATATCGAAGTTCTTGATACCTAAGCAGATACAATATGTCATTACCCTTCAAAATCGCCGTTACCCCTGGTGAGCCAGCGGGTATCGGGCCCGATCTC
>CAZDUT010000050.1:0-16043 GCA_964508695.1 uncultured Alteromonas sp. | reverse complement strand
GTGATACACAATGATGACCTGTCAATCAGTGAGCTGCGAGCGCAGGTGACGTCGAAAGGTGGCACGACCGCAGCAGCCGTCAATACGCTGATCGATGAAGGGCTGCCTGAAATTGTGTCCAAAGCAATGCGTGCCGCCGTTGCGCGTGCTGATGAAATGGCAAAGCAGCTTTAAACTCCGGGAAACGCAGTAATGAACGCAACCTACTTCCTTGTCAGTACTCTGTTTGACCTCTACCTCATGGTGGTGATTCTGCGCCTGTGGTTACAGATGGTGCGGGCAGATTTTTACAACCCCTTGAGCCAGTTTGTGGTGAAAGCTACTCACCCGTTGGTGGCCCCCATGCGCCGGATTATTCCGTCCATGGGACGGCTGGATACCGCTACCTTGCTGCTTGCAATTATTGTCGCGGGTCTCAAAATCGTGACGCTGTCGCTGATGTTTGGTGGCAATCTAAACCCGGTCGGCGTGGTAATCCTTTCTGTGATCACCGTTATCAAAGAAACATTGTCACTGATGTTCTGGGTGCTGTTACTGCGGGCTATTCTAAGCTGGGTATCGCAGGGGCAAACGGCTATCGATTACGTGCTGCATCAGCTGACAGAGCCTATGCTGGCTCCTATCCGCAAGATAATCCCGCCCATCGGCGGACTCGACCTGTCGGTACTGGTTGCCATCATCGCCTTGCAGTTTCTTCAGCTACTTTTGCAGGATACGTTCCGCCTTTATTAAGGAGTTACTATGAAACGGTGTATACAACTCATCCTTCCCTGTTTGTTGCTTGCCTGCAGCCTGGCAGTCAATGCCGAGCAAAAGCAGCGACTCGGTGACTGGGACGTTCACTATATGGTCGTAAACACGCCGTTTCTCACCCCTGAGGTGGCGGCCAGTTACGGCATTGTGCGCAGTAAATATAATGCGCTGGTCAATCTGTCGGTTCTTGATGCGTCAAGCGGTGAAGCGCAGCGTGTATCACTGAGTGGCACTGCGACGAATTTGCTGGGCTCAAGCCATACGCTTAACTTCAAAAAGGTAGAGGAAGGCGACGCTATCTACTATCTGGCGGTGCTGCCGTTCAGGGATCAAGAGACGTTTCGCTTTTCCATCGAGGTTCAAAAAGGCAATGACAGCCATACGCTAAGCTTTAAGCAAAAGCTTTACGTCGACGAGTAAGTTCAGCCCACAGACCTTTTCTGGCGCCGCAGGTGATCAGCGGCGCCGGAAGGGTTTATTGATGTCCTTCAACACGAATTGTCACCCTCACCTCATCAGACCTCTTGTATAAGACGTAAAAGCCACCTACTCTGCATACATTCAGCCTTGCGGAGTGACCAATGTCTTCAAATTCTACTTATCCTCATATGCTCGCCCCTCTCGATTTGGGATTCACGACTTTAAAAAACCGCGTGCTCATGGGCTCGATGCACGTTGGACTGGAAGAAGAGAAAAACGGCTTTGAGAAGCTAGCCGCGTTTTACGCTGCCCGGGCAAGAGGCGGCGCTGGCCTGATTGTCACGGGCGGTATCAGCCCTAATATCGCTGGCTGGGTGGCGCCTTTTGCAGGCCGAATGAGCAGCAGTCGTCACGCCAGAAAACACCAGGTCATCACAGACGCCGTGCATGCCGAAGACGGCAAAATATGCATGCAAATTCTGCATGCCGGTCGCTATGGCTACCATCCTCTGGCGGTTTCTGCATCACCGGTTAAGGCGCCAATATCCCCCTTCAAACCGCGAGCGTTGTCTGCCGGCGGGGTTAAACGCACCATAAAAGATTTCGTAAAATGCGCTCAGTATGCCCGTAAAGCCGGTTACGATGGGGTAGAAATCATGGGCTCTGAAGGCTACCTGATAAACCAGTTTTTTTGCGAGCGCACCAACAAACGCGATGATGAATGGGGCGGCAGTGTTGAAAACCGTGCTCGTCTTGCCATCGAGATTGTCAGGCAGACCCGCGACGCCATTGGTAAGGATTTTATTATTATCTTCCGCTTGTCGATGCTGGATTTGGTTGAGGGCGGCTCCCACTGGAAAGACGTGGTGTATCTGGCAAAGCAAATAGAAGCAGCGGGCGCCACCTTAATCAATACAGGGATCGGCTGGCACGAGGCCAGGGTGCCGACCATCACGACCCCGGTCCCCCGCGCGGCCTTTACCTGGGTCACCAAAAAAATGCGCGAAGAAGTGTCGATTCCGCTTATCACGACCAACCGTATCAATATGCCGGATGTTGCGGAAAATGTACTCTCAGAGGGGCATGCTGATATGGTGTCCATGGCCCGGCCATTCCTCGCCGATCCAGACTTCGTGGCTAAAGCTATGCGCAACGAGGCCGATTTAATTAATACCTGCATTGCCTGTAACCAGGCTTGCCTGGATCATGCTTTCGAACAAAAGCGCGCCAGTTGTCTGGTTAATCCCCAGGCCTGCTACGAAACCGAACTGCAGCTCCCCCCCAGTACATCGAAAAAAGTGATTGGTGTCATAGGCGCGGGCCCGGCCGGTCTGGCGGCGGCCACTTATGCCGCCGGGCGTGGTCATACCGTGCACCTGTTTGAACAGGACGACGAAATTGGCGGACAATTTAATTATGCCAAGCAAATTCCCGGCAAAGAGGAGTTTTCTGAGACGCTACGCTATTATGCCCGCCAAATAGAGGTGACCGGCGTTAATTTGCACTTAGGTACCCGTGCCGACGCAGATACACTGAAAAAATATAATGTTGAGGAAGTGGTACTGGCAACTGGGGTTACCCCGCGTGAACTGTCATTCGAAGGCATCGACCATCCCAAGGTAATGGGCTATCTCGATGTCTTACGCCATCATAAACCCGTGGGCAAGAAGGTCGCCATCGTTGGTGCCGGAGGCATTGGTTTCGATGTGGCCGAATTCCTGGTGGAAGAAGAGCATCTTACTCTGCATCCGGACAAATGGCTGGCACACTGGGGAATCGATAAAGAATACCAGTCTGCGGGGGCACTGACTGAGCCTACCGAAGCTAAGCCCGCGCGGGATATTTACTTACTGCAGCGCAAAACCAGCAAGCCTGGTAAAGGGCTCGGGAAGACCAGTGGCTGGATCCATCGCCTGACCTTACGCAAGTATCAGGTCAATATGGTGGGCGGTGTAAGCTATGAAAAAGTCGATGACGCGGGCTTACATATTCAGGTGAATGGCGAGCAGAAGGTCCTGGATGTCGATAATGTCGTAATATGTGCAGGCCAGGTGTCCAACAACCACTTACTGAGCTCGCTGGAAGCGGCCGGCTTAAAAACCCATGTTATCGGTGGCGCTGACGTAGCGGCCGAACTGGATGCCAAGCGAGCTATCCGCCAGGGCGCGGAGATTGCCGCGCTGCTGTAAATACCAGCAGAGACACTAAAACTGATCGAACATGATCAGGTTGCCGTCCGGGTCTTTCAGTACGCAATGGCCCGGGCCGCTTTGGCCCTGGACTTCGGTGATTACTTTTACGCCATTTTGTTTAAGGTGTGTCTCAATAGCTCTCACATCTTTGGGGTTAAAGGTCAGGATATTATCCTCAAACATGCCTTCGAACAGCCCAATAACGGTTCCGGCTTTTTCCATTATCAGCCACTTGTCATCCACCGAGCCACAGTCCGCCAGTGGCGAGAACCCCAGAACTTCATAAAATTGTTTGGACTTTGCAATGTCTTTTACGGCCAGGCTTACCGAAAATGTCCCGAGTTCCATAGTTGCCTCCGGTATTCGCATAAGCTTTAAGTGTAGAATAAATTTGAGAAAACAGGGTGTTATACGGGTAAGCCAGAGGAGACTGGTTTGCCAGCAGAGTGTCAGGCGTGACCAGCCGTCGGTAAGGGAGTGCGCGGCCTCACATTGTACAGTAGTGAGACCCGTTAACGTCTGAGGTGGTGCCTGACTCAGCCCTCCTGATTACGCAAAAATACCATTTCGGTAGACGAGCTCTGCGCCTCATCAAAGTGATAGCCATCACTGTCGAAACCTTTCAGGCCTTCCACATCGTCGATCTGATTCTCAATGATATAGCGTGCCATTTGTCCACGTGCCTTTTTGGCAAAAAAGCTGATGACTTTGTATTTTCCATTTTTAAAGTCTTTAAAGACCGGCGTTATTATCATGCCATCCAAGGCTTTTTTCTTCACGGACTTGAAGTACTCATTGGAGGCAAGGTTAATCAACACATTGTCACCCTGTGCCGATAAGGCATGATTAAGCGTGTCAGTGATTTTCTCCCCCCAGAACGCATAAAGATCATTGCCTTGCGTGTTATCCAGTTTCGTCCCCATTTCAAGCCGGTAGGCCTGCATCAGATCCATAGGCCGGAGTACGCCATACAGGCCAGATAAAATGCGCAAATGCTGCTGCGCAAACGCCATGTCTTTTTCATTCAGGCTGTAGGCGTCAAGACCTGTGTAAACATCACCATTGAAAGCATATATGGCCTGACGCGCATTGTCTTTGGTGAACGGGGTAGAAAACTCAGCGAACCGGTTAGCGTTCAGTGTTGCCAGCTTATCGCTGATCCCCATCAGTGATGACAAGTCAGCGGGTGACAATGACTGACAACGTTCTACCAGCGCTTCAGCATCGCTCAGTAACTGAGGCTCTGTGGTGGTATCAAGGGGAACGGGTGACGAATAATCCAGGTTTTTAGCGGGTGACACAACAACCAGCATTTATTTCTCCTTTACTACCTTAACGGTCGTTCAGTACCTCAAAAGCAACGGCTCCTCGGGTACCGGATTGCGTGATGGTCAACATGACCCGAATCCGGGCCAATATCATGGTTAGGGAGTATACCATTTTCGCGGTTGCATGCGACGCGCTTGTCGGCAGGTAATTCCTATCACGCTAAACGCCCTTATCGATTAGCGTGGCCACGACACCGTGCTATAAATTTTCCGGTGGGTTTGGTATAACTGTTATCTATCGGGTGAGTAACTGATCCGGTTCTTGCCGATTACCCTACTGACAGACTACGAGCAGGAGGTGCAGATGCCAAAAGGCCATGAAACCCGAGCACCTTCTCTACGACTTTATTATGGCCTGCCTGCACATTGACACCGGCAGCCATACCCAGAGAATGAAATAAGGTTATTACACTATGAGCAATCAGCTAGCATCGCTGCGCGATATTACAACGGTTGTTGCCGACACAGGTGACATTGAAGCAATTAAAAAGTATGAGCCGGTGGATGCTACGACTAACCCGTCGCTACTGCTAAAAGCGGCCAGTTTACCCCAATACAGTCAACTCATTGACGATGCGGTTGCCTGGGCAAAAATTCAGTCAAATGATGCCGATGATCAGCTTATCGATGCTGCTGACGCGCTGGCGGTATCTATCGGTAAAGAGATCTCCGCGATTATTCCCGGACGCGTATCAACTGAGGTGGATGCCCGGTTGTCATTCGACACAGAAGCAACCATTAACAAAGCCCGACGTTTGGTCCGGTTATACCAGGACGAAGGCGTAGACAAGTCTCGCATTTTGATCAAAATTGCCTCTACCTGGGAAGGCATTCAGGCCGCAGAGGTTCTTGAGCAAGAAGGGATTAACTGTAACCTGACCCTGCTGTTTAGCTTTGCACAGGCCCGCGCTTGCGCCGAAGCCGGCGTATTTCTGATCTCACCTTTCGTTGGCCGTATCCTCGACTGGTATAAGAACCACACCGGTACAAGCGAGTATGCACCTGAAGATGATCCAGGCGTGCAATCGGTAACCAAAATCTACAATTACTATAAAGAGCATGGCTACGACACCGTGGTGATGGGGGCAAGCTTTAGAAACATCGGCGAAATCCAGGCCTTGGCTGGCTGCGATCGCTTAACCATCAGCCCACAATTGCTTGAGGAACTGGCTAACCAGGACGGTAGCCTTGAAGTTAAGCTACAAGACAACGGCGCAAGCAAAACACCAGGCGAACGCCTCGATGAAATGGCCTTCCGCTGGGAAATGAATGAAGACCCGATGGCCACAGAAAAGCTGGCTGAAGGGATCCGCAACTTTGCCGCTGACCAGGTTAAGCTGGAAACCATGTTGCGTGAGAAGCTGGGACAGTAAACTGTACCAGGCCTAACAGTGACGGAAACGAAGATTATGAGCAGACTGACATCTTTGCCAGAATGGCAAACGCTTACCAAACTCGCCGATGAAATTCGCCCTGCGCACATGCGTGACTGGTTTGCCAATGATCCGGCGCGCGCCGAATCCATGCAAGCCTCGGCGTGCGGACTCTTTCTGGATTATTCGAAAAACCGTATTACCAGTGACGCGTTATCGGCGCTGATTGAATTAGCCCGCACTCAGGATCTGGAAGCTCGGCGCGATGCGATGTTCAATGGCAGCCACATTAATACCACAGAAGGCCGTGCCGTCCTGCATACAGCGTTACGTAACTTCACCGATGAAGAGCTGTATGTAAATGGCGAGGATGTAATGCCTGCAGTGCGTAACACGCTGGAAAAGATGCGAAGCTTCACAGAGGCGCTGCATAACGGCGAGTACAAAGGCTTCACCGGCAAGCCGCTGACCAAGGTCGTCAGTATCGGTATTGGCGGTTCCTTTTTGGGACCTAAAATCATGACCGAGGCATTAAAGCCCTACCAGCAGGGAGACATTGAGGTCCACTTTGTGGCCAATGTTGATGGTTGCCATATCAAAGATGTGCTGGCTGGGCTTGATGCTGAAGAAACATTGGTAATGATGTCGTCAAAGTCGTTCTCCACCCAGGAAACCTTGCAGAATACCAAGACCGCCAGAGAGTGGTTTTTTGAAAACGGCGGTGAGCAGGACGATATCGCCAAGCATTTTATTGCGGTTTCATCGAACGTTAAAGCCGCCACTGAGTTCGGTATTGATGAACACAATATTTTTCCGATGTGGGATTGGGTAGGCGGTCGTTATTCTTTGTGGTCGGCGATCGGGCTGCCAATCGCTATCGCCTTGGGCTTTGATCACTTTGAGGCGCTGCTGAAAGGCGCACATGATATGGACAAGCATTTTAAAGATGCGCCACTCGAAGACAACCTGCCGGTGCTGTTAGGCGTGCTGGGTGTCTGGTATCGTAACTTTTTTGATGCCCAGTCCCATGTTTTGCTGCCTTACTACCATTACCTGCGCGGCTTGCCTGCCTACATCCAGCAACTGGATATGGAAAGTAATGGCAAGGGCGTAACGCAACCCGGTGAAGTGACCGACTACCAAACCGGACCCGTTATCTGGGGAAGCGAAGGTACAAACGGACAACATAGTTTTCATCAGCTTATCCACCAGGGCAACACCCTCATTCCGGCCGACTTTATACTGCCGCTCACGGTGCCTGAACAGGATGAGACCCATCATGCTATGCTGGCCTCCAATTGTTTTGGACAAAGCCAGGCGTTGATGCAGGGCAAAACGTTTGACGAATGCTTTGCCGATCTGGCCGACAGCGACTACGAAGCCTCTGAACGTGAGCGAATTGCCCAGCATAAAACCATGCCCGGCAATAAACCCAGCAATACTTTGCTATTTGAAAAACTGGATCCGTATACACTTGGCGCATTGGTTGCAATGTATGAGCATAAGGTTTTTGTCCAGGGTGTTATCTGGGACCTTAACTCATTTGACCAATGGGGCGTTGAGTTAGGAAAAGTGCTTGGTAATCAGGTTCTTGAAGGGATTAAAGGGGATAAAAGTGCAGACGCATTTGACGCCTCAACCCAGCAATTGATTGACCGGTTTCGCGCACAAAACGCACCAAAGTAGTCCCTCACACCCTGCCAGCGCTTCACGCTGGTGCAGTAAGACAACGGCCGGGTAACCGGCCGTTTTTGTATCTGCGGATGATCACCTTATATGTCATGAAAATGTCACAAGCTGTTAATAAAAAGTAAATTTTATTATTTTATTTTCGTTGTGGCTATGATAAAAACTGTGCAGGGGAATAAAAAACACCTGTATTGTTGTTAGTGGTAATAAAAAGGAGATCCTCGTGGATAAGTCAGATCTGTTTGCCATGTTAGACATCGAAGCAAGCCCAGCGAAAACGAAAAGTAAAAAGCGTAAGTGGAGAGAAATAGAGGCCCTACAAGACCGATTCAGACTTGAAAAAGAACTTGCAGAACTGGACTGCGGGTTCGAATACGAACTGGAAACTCTGGAAAGATAATACAAAAGGCCGCCTGACTGATTCAGGCGGCCTTTTTGCTTTCTGAGCTTACATTGCCGGAAACGGCAGAAAAGTCTCTTTTCTGTGCCGACGTGACGGCCTTACATCAGGCAATACTAGTTCTGCCAGGCCACCGGCCGTTTGCCATGGGCCTGTAGATAGTTATTGGCCTGACTGAAGTGCCGGCAACCTAAAAATCCCCGGTGCGCTGACAGCGGTGAGGGGTGGGGTGACTGCAGGACCAGATGGCGGTCTGATGAGACCTGCCTGCCTTTTTTTTGTGCGTGGCTCCCCCACAGCATAAACACCGTGTGTTCGGTATGACGGTTTACAGCGTCAATCACTGCATCGGTAAATGTTTCCCAGCCCCATTTTGCATGGCTGTGGGCGTTCCCTTCCTCAACAGTCAGCACCGTATTAAGCAACAGCACGCCCTGCTCCGCCCATGCACTCAGGTCGCCATGTTCTGGTGGTGTAAAACCGGGAATGTCGGCACTAAGTTCTTTGTAAATGTTGTTAAGCGATGGCGGTGGCTTCACGCCAGGCAAAACCGAAAAGCATAAGCCGTGGGCCTGACCGGCACCGTGGTACGGGTCCTGCCCGAGGATCACCACTTTCACATCTTCCAGTGGCGTAAATTTAAGCGCGTTAAACGTATCTGCTTTTGGCGGGTAAATGACTTTCCCTGATGCCCGCGCCTGTTCAATACGCTGCATGAGATCAGTGAAATACGCTTTGTTCTTTTCCTCACCCAGCGCCTGCTGCCAGTTATGCATCTTTGAGCCGGTCAAACATGAATGATTTTAATGATGCGTAATCCCCCGTCAGCGTGACCGCCAGGCTTTCTTCGTTGGCCACTGCCTGGAGCTCCGGTGGCAGGCTGATTGGCTGCCCCAGAGCATTTTCCACGGTTTCCCGGAATTTCGCCGGATGCGCCGTGCCTAAAAAGATCCCGGTTTCAGTGGCATCCAGATCGTGGCTCAGTTCTCGGTACGCCACGGCGGCATGGGGCTCACTGGTATAGCCTAGTTGTGCCAGCTTTCGCAGCCCCAGATGCGTGTATTCTTCATCAACGGAAACCCCTTTGAGACACGCTTTGCTCACATAGCCTTTGTCCATCAACGCCTCTATGCGCGGCCAGTTATTGGGCTGGCTGACGTCCATCGCATTGGACATTGTCGATTGCGTCGGCTTAGGCTCCCAGTTTCCGCTAATCAGGTAGCGGGGTACCGTATCATTGATATTGGTTGCAGCTATAAAGCGTTTCACCGGCAGGCCCATGGCTTTGGCAATCATTCCTGCCGTCAGGTTGCCAAAGTTTCCGCTGGGCACCGATACCACCAATTTATCACGCTCCGGTTTTGGTAACTGAGCGACAGCCTCAAAGTAATAGCAAACCTGTGCCAGTAAGCGACTGATATTGATCGAGTTAGCCGAGTTTAAATGCAGGCCTTCACGCACGTCAGGATCATCAAAGGCGGTTTTGACCAGCTGCTGGCAGGTGTCAAAATCACCTTCTACAGCAACGGTGTGGATGTTATCACCCAGCGTGGTAAACAGCTTTTCCTGCAACGCACTGATTTTCCCTTTTGGAAAGAGGATCACGACATTGATGTTGTCGATGCCATGGAAGGCATGCGCCACCGCTGCTCCCGTATCTCCCGATGTCGCGGTAAGGATCGTAATCGGTTTGCCTTCGCTGATATCCGACAATGTTTGCGCCATAAAACGACCGCCAAAGTCTTTAAACGCCAGGGTCGGGCCATGAAACAATTCAAGGCTGTATATCTTATCGGTTACGTGCTTTAGCGGCGCCGCGAAGGTAAATGCTTTACTGACAATCGTGTTTATTGCTGACTCACTGAGCTCATCGCCAATCAGCGTTTGCAGTAAAAACTGACTGCGCTGTACAAACGGCATATCAAGTACGTCATCAATATTGTCGAGTCTAGGGATCTCACTGGGAAAGTACAGCCCCTGATTTTTGCCTAGTCCGCGCTGTACCGCCTGTGCGAAACTTGCTGTGTCCTGTGCATCTTGCAGATTAACCAATTCCAACGTATTTACCCTTGTCGTTATTTTGCAAAGGCCACTGCACCTGCCCCTGGTATCTGGCAAACGTGTGCAAAGCCATCGTCGTTCTGAATATACTTATCCTTTAAACCGGCAGCAACGTCATTGGCCACTGATTCGCTATCACACACGGCAAACACCGTGGGACCGGAGCCAGATATTCCAAATGCCAATGCACCCTTTTGCAGCGACGCCTGACGCGCTGTGTCGAACGCCGGCAGCAGTTGTTTTCGCCATGGTTCAGCAATCACGTCGTTGATCATGGCCGCGGCCTGTTTGCTGTTACCCTGGTAAAGTGCGTGGACAAATACTGCCAGCTGACGGCCAAAGGTCAGCGTATCCTGCATATCAATTGTGCTTGGCAGAATATCTCTGGCCTGCGCCGTGGAGACACTGATGCCGGAATAACACACCGCCAGATACCAGCTATCAATAACCGGCAGTCTGACCGCAATCTGGGTATCCCCTGTCATCAGCGTCATGCCTCCCAGATAACAGGGTGCCACGTTATCATAGTGAATACTTCCGCTAATCTGTCCCTCTAACTCTCCCATCATGGCCAGCATACTATCTTCATCAAAGGGCTGGCCGGCGGCGTCATTGAGCGCTGTGAAGGCCGCGACAATGGAGCTGGCACTGGATCCCAGGCCACTGCCAATCGGCAAATTCTTATACAGGGTCATTGCCACCGGCTCAGCATGCCGCCCGGTTTTCTCAAGGGCCGCACAAAAGTAGCGATAACAGTGGCTGACAATATTACTGCGGGTGTCAGCGGGAAGTTTGTCCGCGAAGGGACCTGTTATGGTCAGTGAAAACGAGGCTGCAGGTACCACCTCAACTTCATCCCCGAGGCGGCTGCCGTCAACCGGCTGTAGCGCGGCACCCAGCACATCAAAACCCAGGCTGAGATTGCCAATTGATGCCGGTGCGTAAGCACGTACTGCGTTCATGTAAGCTCCTGTTACTGCGCGTTCTGTTTCCATGGCATGGTCCGCAGAATATCAGCAAACACCCCTGCAGCGGTAACGGTTCCGCCTGCCCCATAACCTCTGATAACATAAGGGATAGGCTGGTAATAGTCACTGCTGATTGCCAGCGCGTTTTCACAGTCTTTGACGGCACTTAAAGGATTACTGGCCGGCACAGCCTGAATTGACACCCGACACTTATCTCCCTCAATACTGCCGATATACCGAAGCACTTTTCCTTCGCCTTTGGCGGTCTCGACACGCTGGGCAAAGTCAGCATCCAGTTCAGACAGTTGCGCCATAAAGCTGTCGACGTCGCAGTCAGTGGCGAAGCCTTCTGGTAGCACCGATTCAATTTCAATGTCCGATAGCTCAAGCTCCAGATCAGCCTCACGCGCCATGATAAGCAACTTACGCGCAACATCCATACCGCTCAAGTCATCCCTTGGATCGGGCTCAGTGTAACCATTTTTACGCGCCGTGGCTGTCGCTTCAGACAAGCTCATGCCTTCATCCAGCTTACCGAACACATAGGAGAGACTTCCTGACAATATACCTTCGAAACGGTGCAGGACGTCACCGGCACTGAACAGCTTCTGCAGATTGTCAATAACCGGTAACCCCGCGCCTACGGTAGTTTCATACAGGTACTGACGGTTGGTAAGCATGGCGGTTTTCTGCAGTTGACGGTAATACCCCATAGAGCCGGTATTGGCCTTCTTGTTTGGTGTTACCACATGAAAACCTTGCTCCATCATCGCCACGTACTGTTGTGCAATCGCCTCATGGCTGGTGCAATCCACAATGACCGGGTTGACCAGACTGTTGTCGTTCACAAAAGCCTGCAGACGATCAACAGAAAACGGTTCAGCAGCATCACTCAAGGCGGCTTTCCAGTCGCCGGTAATATCAATACTTTTTGCATCCAACAGACACTGACGGCTGTTGGCAATGCCGTATACCCGTAACTGAACATTACGGTCCAGCAACGCAGGTTGCTGTCGGGCGATCTGGTTGAGCAACTCTGTGCCTACGTTACCACACCCCACCAAAAACACATCAATGGTATGGCGGTCGGAGAAAAAATTCTGGTGGATCACCCGCACCGCTTTCTTCGCGCGTTTGCTCTCAATTACGGTTGAGATAGAACGCTCGGAGGAGCCCTGTGCAATCGCCACGTTATTTACCCTGGCCTGTGCCAGCGAACCAAAGAAGCGTGCGGCCAGGCCCTTGGCATGGCGCATGCCGTCGCCCACCAGCGTGACGATGGCGAGATCGTGTTTGACTTCGATAGGATCAAGCAGCTGATTCTGTAACTCCAGCGCGAATGCATCTTCCAGCAGAAACAGCGCCTGGCGGGCATCTTTACTTTGAATACAGAAGCTGATGCTGTATTCCGAAGACGATTGGGTGATCAGGCTAATGGAAATATTGGCATTGGACATTACCTCGAAGACCCGGCTAGCCATACCTACCATGCCTTTAAGACCCGGTCCGGCAACGTTGAACATAGTGATATCATCAAGCTGTGAAATTCCTTTGACCGACGTCCAGATATCACTGGCCTGATTACTGATAAGTGTGCCTGGTGCTACGGGATTCAAAGTGTTGCGTATCAGGCAGGGAATATGGTGCTGAGCAATCGGACCTATGGTTTTTGGGTGCAGGACCTTGGCACCAAAGTACGACAGTTCCATGGCTTCCTGATAGGTAAGCTTATCCAGCAATACGGCGCCTTCCACCTGGTTGGGATCTGCGTTATACACACCGTCCACGTCGGTCCATATTTCACAGCATGAAGCGTCAATGCACGCCGCAAGTACAGCGGCGGAATAGTCAGAGCCATTCCGGCCCAATGTGACTTTCTCACCTTTTTCATTGGCGGCAACAAAACCCGGCATCACCAGTACCTCGCTGCCATCAACCGGAATCTCGCTAAAGCGGGCTTTACTTAGCGCCACATCCGCAATGCTGTCTAAATAATTGCCTTCTGCCAGCAGATATTTTACCGGATCTATGACCCGATTGGCTGTGTGTCTGGCACTGAGGATCGCTGAAAAGAAGGTCACTGAAACATACTCGCCGATACTTAAAATACCTGCTGTGACAGGCTCAGGCGCAACCCCCAGCAGTCGGATACCATCAAGCTGCTGTTTCAGGCGTTCAAGCTGTTTGCCAATAAATTCAACCACCTCGCCATGGGCAAAGCCATCTACCTGACTGTGCAAGGTGTCAGCAATGTTTTGCAACAGGGTCTCGAGTTTGGTTAACAGCGGCTGATAGTCTTCATTGCTCGCCGCCTGTTCACAAAGCAGCGACAGGGCATTCGTCACACCTTTGGGCGCAGACAGTACCACTGCCGCCCCTTCGGTCTTATGGGTATCCAGGCTGATTTCGGTTACCCGCAAATAGCGTTCAGCATCCGCCAGAGACGAACCTCCAAACTTTAAGACCTTCATAAGCTGCTCCTTGTAATTGTCGGGTGTGCACCAGACAAACTGATAAAAAAAAACCCGCTCCTTGCCGGGGCGGGTTTCTCTGGAATTTGCTTTACAGCACTAACCAGCCACCGCCCTCTGTGAGGTGGTAATCATCATGCCGGTGGTGCCAATCATCATATTCTGTTTCATGGCTTCAATTTGCCGTATAGACGTCTACCTGTCAACCGCATATTTCCGCACACTCTATTGCATATTATGAAATATATAATTGTTACTGTTTCTTTTAGTGAGATAGCCACCGGCGTCGACCTTGTCCCCACCGTGACATTTATATACGATTAAGCAAATATGTTATCGGATCGTGAGACGCCCAGTGACGCCACTAAGCCTGTTCAAATGCCTGTCTGACGACACCCGTTTAAACCTGGTCCTGTTGCTTGACGCATACGATGAACTCTGTGTTTGCGATTTTGTTACGACGCTCGCCTTAAGCCAGCCCAAAATATCTCGTCATTTGGCCGACTTGCGTAAATGCGACATCGTCAGCGATGAGCGACGCGGCAAGTGGGTCTATTACCGACTTCATCCTGAACTGCCGGACTGGGTAAAAGCCGTTATTGCACAGGCTTCAGCGCACAAAAGTGACGAGACTGAAGCAGCCCTTGCCCGTTTGAAGTCAGCCACTACCTGCCAGGGAGAATGAAAAACCGTCTGCAGCCCGGAGACTATTGATTTGTATTCATCCCAGGTAATGCCTGACGCCGAAGGCTCGCGGTTCACCGAAACGTGATCCAAAACCGCCCATTCCCGAATTCAACTTAACCCAGCACAATTTGCTTTGCCGGTTTTATGCGCTTTGACCTGCGCAACATACCCGGCATCAGTCCTACTCTTTTTACGGAGGATCATTATGTCAGACAAGATAGTTCTTATTACCGGTGCGTCCAGCGGTATTGGTGCGGCTACCGCAAAAAAACTGGTTGCCGACGGGCATAAAGTCGCGTTGACTGCGCGGCGTAAGGAGAAGCTAGACGAACTGGTTTCGTCACTGGGTGAAAGTAACGCTGTTGCTTTTGCCGCCGACGCAACAAGCTACGAGGCACAGTGCGAGGTTGTCGATAAAACCGTCAAGCATTATGGCAGACTGGATGCCGCATTTGCCAATGCGGGAACCGGCTTGTCCGCACCGGGCACTGAAAACGGCAACGTAGAGGAATGGGATGCGCTTATTGATATTAACGTAAAGGCGCTGCTTTATACCGCGAAAGCGACGCTGCCACATCTGCGCAAAACCCAGGGGCACTTTATAATTACCAGTTCCGCTGCGGGTCGCCGCCCGATTAAGGGATCGGTCTATGGCGCCAGTAAATGGTTTGCTTACGGCTTCGGTCAGAACCTGGCAGAAGAAATGGCAGAATGGCACGGTCGCTGTACGACAATTTGCCCGGGCGTTGTGAACACGCCGTTTTTTGACGAACCCAAAGACAAGAAAATTCAGCCTGAGGACGTGGCGAATGCCGTCGCCCATGCGCTTGCAGCCGATCACCGCACCAATGTCCGGGAAATTTTCCTGATGCCAACCTATACCGGCTAAATCGCCACGGCGCCCTCTATTGCGAAGCCATAGCGCGCTAATACCTGACTTAGTGCACGGGTGTCCACTGGCTTAGGTAAAAATGCCAGTGCACCCAGCGCCAGTACGCGCTGTTGCATCGCCGGCTGAATATCGCCGGACACCACTATCACAAACACCTTATGCCCGCGGACTTTTAATTCTTCAAGCACACCAATGCCGTCAAGTATCGGCATGGTTAAATCCAATACCAGCAAATCAATATCATGGCTTGCGAGGATCTCCAGCGCATCAGCGCCATTTGACGCTTCAACAACGGTTTCGGAAAATCCCTCTGGGAGTGCACGCCGGGCCATTTTTCTGGCCATGGCAGAATCATCACAAATCAGTACGTTAAAACTCACGCTACCCTCATCAGATGTCCTGGAAAGTTACAGCCTCTTTCCTCGTGCGTTGCAAAGCGTCCTTGCATCGCAGTTTATTTATAGGAATGGTGCAACCTAACTACCGGTAGCACCGGGCAAGTACGCTGCATTTACAGATACTTACCAATGTCTTATCGCATTTTATAAGCAGATTATGCTAGAAATAGAGGTCTGTCCACCGTGGAGTAGAAAACGTGGGTGACAATGCCCTGGCCAGAAAAGTGGCGTATTTAATCATTACCAATTTTGACAAAAGCTTCCGCTGGTTCAGCCGCATCACCCGTGGAGCTCAACACCGCTTTGAACAGGGACTGTGGAAAGATACACAATTGGCATCAAAAGAACGTATTACCATTTAAGAAACAATTAGTACGTACCTCCCCTGAAACTATTGTGATCCTGAATCTT
>CAZDUT010000049.1:0-16467 GCA_964508695.1 uncultured Alteromonas sp. | reverse complement strand
TTTTGTCTTTACCAGAATATGGTAGGCGCTGGCTCGTGGCATGAGATTCTCTTTTGACTACGGTTTTGTAAAGTATAAATGAAGCGCCTTCCACAACAAAACAATACAGCTGTATGAAAGGCGTCGAAGTCAATATACTTCGGCCGCTGCGTTTAGGATGATACTTTTTGAATCACTGACGTTTTTCTGAAGCTGCCAGTCGCTAAACTCGCCGCAAATGTCTGCTTCCCGCTCAAACCTGTACGTAGCTTCATCTTCCCTGAAATTGGCTTAGTTATAACGAGTTCAGTATGCCTGAAAAACAAAAAGGCACCTTTGGTGCCTTTTTGAAATGTAACAAACAGTGCTTAACGCTGAACCATAAACCGGTCGCCGGTCACAGTATCGACCAGGAATAGGGCATGGACGGCGTAGTCCAGAACATACACGTAGCCGTCATTTACCGCGCCGGTAACACGGTTAAATTTACCCTCTCCATTACCGGTTCCCGCTGTATATCTATTTTGCGATTCAGAGAGTTTATTTCGCTCTCCGGTTTGGGTGTCGAATACTGACAGGGCGCCATCATGCGCCAGTATTAAGCGTGCGTTTTGCTCATCAAGCCAGAGATCGTCGACACTGTTAAAGAAGAAATCGGCGTTGCCGTCGTTTTCAGCTAGGATCACGGTATCGCCGGTCGCGATGTCAATTTTTTGCAACGTTATAGAATCGGTTCCGCCAGTGCCTTCATCGCCAACGAACACGGTATCGTCGGTAGCGGCGATAGTCCGGGTCGCAATCAGCGAGCTGTTAAGGCCGGTATCGTTGCTGGTGACTAAATTCACTGCACCACTTTCCAATACCACTTCTGCAATGTATGGCGTTTCATCTGCAGTTCGGGCTGCAATGTAAAGCGCGGTACCGGAAGGATTAACGGTCAAGTCGACAGGGATTACTGTTTCACCTGCTTCAGCAAGATCCAGGTCAGCCACTTTGATGATGGCGCCGGATACAGGGTCGGCTGAGTATACCGCTTTCTCAGAGTAGCTACCAAAGTACAACAACCCGTCAGCGCTGTTGTAAGTCAGACCAATTGCGCGTTCTAACAGCGGATTGTCCTGAACGATGCTATTCACAGCATGGCTGCTCGTACTGACATCAACAAGGTGATAGTCGTTAGCCCCGTCGTTTGACTTAGCCAACGCGAACAGGCGGTCATTATCGCTATCGAGTGTTAATGCAGAAGTAAGCTGAAGAGCGTTGTTGTCATCGCCAACCGCATCATCAATCAGCACTGACAGGTTACCTTCCACATCAACGGCGACGATCTGTGTGCCAGCAGAGTCAGAGTCTGCCTCCAACATGCTGATAATGTAGTGCTGGGCATCGGCGTCCCACACCATATTGGTGGCATTAAACATACTACCCAGTTCAGGTAAGGCTGCGACAACCGTACGTTCACCGGTAATAAGGTTCACTTCGAGCATGTCATTGTAAGGTGTCACGCCCACCAGTTTATCCATTGCGCGGTTTATGGTCAGGATCTCAACGTTAAGGTTGGCTTCACCAGAGCCTACGCTCAGTCCGTAACTGGATAATACTGTGCGGTCACCGGTTCCCTCATCGACAGAAAACACCGCATTGCGGCCATCATCATAGACAATGATCTGGCCATCGGCATCCACAAACACAAAGTCGTTATAGGAAAAGTCAAAGCTCAGTCCTGCGCCTTTGGACGGGCCGGAAATGACCTCAGTTGCACCTGACGTCAAATCGGCTTTTATCAGTTCATTGCTGTCCCAGTCAATCAGGTAAACAGACGTACCATCCTGCGACAGCGCGAAACGTCGTACCGAACCAGATAAGTCTTCCGACGTAAACAGGCTGGAAAAGGTCTGGTTATCGAGATCAAAGGCTGTAAATGCATGTTCCAGCGTGTTCGTCCGCATCAACAGGCGATTATTGGCGGTGTCCAGAGCGATTTGCTGAACATCATTTATATCGACATCATCGATCAGTCGCGTATCGACAAGCACCTGACGCTCGTCAGTCGCCAAGTTCACTTCCAGAACTTTCACGCCAATCTCAAAGTCGGTTTTGGAGATGACATAGGCCACATTGTCCCGACTAGGGTCAAGGGCAATGAGTCCGCTACTCAATGTGGGTAAATACTCAAGGGCGAAGCTACGGGTCTCTGACTGCTCGCCATAGTTGTCGGTGCTGTAGGCTCCTACCTCCAGTGCTGCGCCAGACGCCGTCACAGGCAGCTCCGCCTGCCAGTTACCTGCATCAGTGACATCCACTTCATGCTCGGTACCGTTGATGCTCACGGTAATTGTATTAGTGTCTGGCGCCTGGTCATCACTCACGGTGCCGCGAACATGGATATGATCGTCAAAGAATCGTGCAGATTCAGGCGGCATGACCAGACTTATTTGCGGTGCGTCGTTAGGCAGTACGGTCACGGAAATAGTTTTAGTCGCTGTCAGTAGCAACGTATCCGTTATTGTTAACAGAAACGTCAGTTCCGTTTCTTCATCCACTTCAGGCAATATCAAATCTGTTTGCGCTGATGTTGGCGCGGTAAAGCGTGCTTCAGGCCCGGCGGTTTGTTCCCAAACGTAAGTATCGATATCACCGTTGGCATCGGAACTTTGTGACGCGTCCAGTGACAATGTAGATCGCTCCATGCCTTCATTATCAGCATCGATAACGACGTCAGGTGCTGAGTTAAGAGTAATCGTAAAGGTTTCAGTGCTGCTGGCACCGTCGTTATCAGTGACAGTCAGCTCTACTTCAATCACTGCCCCTTGTTCATCAGGAACAGTGAATTGAAGTTCAGGAGATTGTGCGTCGACAAATGTTACTGTCGGACCCGATAACTGTTGCCAGCTAAAACTGTCAATATTGCCGTCACTGTCCGTCGAACGTGTTGCACTAATGGTGATTTGCTGCTGGGGGTTAACCACCGTTGGGAACGCTTCGGTGGCAATAACCGGCGCTTCATTGCTTGGCGGTGGTGGATTGGTTTTAGACGAGTCTGAACCGCCTCCGCCACCACACGCGGTTAAAAGTGTTGAAAGTGAAAAAATACCAACCAGACAGGCACTGCTTTTTGAAAGCCTCATCCCTGAATTCCTTATGCATTAAAATACAACATCGACCCGTTCGACATTTAACCGCAATAAAATATTCTAATGAGGGAAGCTGCGCAATAAATAAAATATTAAAATGTTAAGCGCTATTAAGATGGGGCTGGAACAACGTAAAATGGTGAGAGGGGAGTAGGGCAGATAAGTCATGCTTACGTAAATGGCCTGGGCGTCATGATGATTAGCAATAAGTAGTGACCGCCGACGATGAATTCGTCGGCGATACTTTTGAAAATACGTGTGCCGCGATATGCCCTGAATTTAATCACCTTTACCGGTAATAAGAATAAGTTCAGTTTGCGGCGGTGTCAGGTAACTGGCACCCTTTTCTGTAATCACCACCATCTCTTCGACAGAAATGGTTTTGGTTTTTTGTTCGTTGCTGCCCGGATAGTGCCAGCTATAAAAGCCGTCAAAGGCAAATGTCATACCGGTGTCGAGCTTTTTCTCGGAGGTGCTTCTGACACCCAGGTTCGGCCCGGTATCATGGGCAACGTAGCCCACTGGATGGCCGGTACTCCACATGACCGGCAGCGATCCCTGTTGTTCCATCACCGCTCGCTGGGCTTCGTGAACATGGTTACCGGTCACGCCTGGCTGCATGGCCTCAAAGGCGGCACGACTGCCTGCAATGGCACTGTCCCAGGCATGCTGAATGGCGTCGGGGGGCTGAGTCTCATCGGCCTTTAACACGTACGCGAAGCGCTGAATATCGGTGACCCAGCGGTCAAATACTTTAATGCCAAAATCTATCTGGATAACGTCGCCGGGCTGGATAACACGATCAGTGGGGTGTGAGTGACCGCGGTCGGGACCCGAGTTAACTGCGGGGTTTTGGTCCGGAGACCAGCCGTCCTGCACACCCGCGTCAGCAATTTTTTTCTTCAGAAAATCAGCAATATCCTTATCGGTGGTTACTCCCGGCACAACGCGCTGATAGGCCTCATATTGCCAGTTTGAAGTGACGGTGGCAGCTTCGGCCATAATGTCCACTTCTGCGGGAAGCTTGCGGGACAGCCACTCGTAAATTAATGGTTCAGCAGCCGTTAACTTCGCAGAGAGTGCCGGCGCGAGGTGCTCTTTTAATGCCATATACTGTGAGTGACTCAGACCGTCCGCCTGAGGATTACTGCTAAACGTATTAACGGCAAGCGCATCAACGGGTTTGTCTTTTAGCCATGAGGCGGCAATTGCAATGGCCGAATCGGTGCGCGCGATATCAATGACTTCGTCGTAAATATTCAGCTCTCTTACCGCGGTGGATTCGCTTACGGGAGAAAACATCCGTGACGTTACTCCCTTGTCACTATTGGAAAATAACACCACTGCTGTGCCGCCTGCATTTTCACAGCCAACATGAGCGGCAATAGGATCGTTATCGTTTTCCCGGCAAACAATTAACCAGTGGCTTACATCGGCGCGAGCCATTGCTTGGGGAAGTAGCGTTTCCATGCGTTGCTTGCGAATTTCTTTCCAGGGCGAGTTGGTGTTGAAGCTGTTGTCTGCTGCAGCCGCTGTTGGTAGTGATAAGACCAGGCAGGAGGCAAGTGTATGCACTGTACGTCGTAGCATTGTTATTCCTTTTTTGTAATAGTCCTGATGTAAAACGTGGCATAAATCGGCGCGTGCCAACCAACGTTAAGGACAATTGTTTTTTATTCATCCTATCTTTTAGTATTAGCGGCGAGCCCGCAATGTCACTGGTCGTGCCAACAGCGAAACCTGCCTGTCATCGGGCATTGTCACGCAAAGCAGTGCCAGGCCGTTGGCGCAAAGATATGTCATCAGGGCGACAGCACGCCGGGTATTACGGCGCTCATAGGGGGGTTACCCCACCGCGCCCTGTTCTTCGGGTTCTGGCTCAAACCCAGAGAGCTTTTTCTTAAAGAAGTAGCGTGACAGCGCCAGTGTAATCAGGCTGACCACGACACCGATGGCAAGTACCACCCAGTGTACGGTGTCAAGCTCCTTATCCTGGTTGAGCATGCTTCGTCCGCCCATCCATCCTACATACACATAGAGCGTGGTGAGCGGTAGCTGACCAATAAATGTATAAAGCGCGTATTTCCAATAACGTATATCAGTCACCCCTAACCCGTAGTTTTTCACCACCGCCGGAATAAAGGTATTGAGTCGCAGCAGCAAGATGACCTTGGCGCTGTCCGTTTGCACCAGCTTAAGGCTGTCGCTACCGTTTGCTGTGCGCTTAATTTTGTCACACACGAAATCATGTAACAGAAAACGTGAAATAAAAAATGTAACGGTGGCGGCGCCAAGTCCGCTTAATGTTGCAACAATAAATGCTTCTACGAAGCTGAACAATACACCGGCGGTAATATTGAACAGTGAGCTGGGGAACGACAGACTTACCAGTGTTATGTATAACAGGGCATAGACCACCACTGACCAGGTTCCGAACGAATTGATGTAATCCAGCCCCGCCCGAATTTGCTCTTCGGTGGCCATAAATTTCCAGCCCACTATGGCAAGTGCGGCTATAACGGCGAAGATGATGCCGACCTTTAACAACGACTTATGTGCGCGCTTCACTGTAAGCTGTCCTTCTTCATTCAACTCTGGCTTTTCTGCATGAGTAAGCATTAATTAATAAACTGTTAAAATGAAGTACGCAGAAGGAAGCCAAAACGGACAACTGTAGATTGACATTTTAGGTGCTGATTACATAAAGCGTAATCATCCTCTATTTGCGCTTATCAACAACTTAATTTACCCACACACAAAATAGGAGGCGAAGACAATTACAAAAAAGGTCGGTGAAATAGCGCCCGGCACGCCAATGCGGGTCGCATTTTGCGCACCCGTACCAAGGCCCGTGGCAAACGCGAAAGGCATGACGCGAGGGATAAATGTCAGCGTGGCTAGGAAATGGAGGCTTTCAGAGCTACTTTTGGCGCAGAATCACGAAGGCGCAAGGACGCCTGATGTCATCAGATCTCATCATCGCCTTTTGGAACATTTATGCCGTCAGATCAGTAAAGCTTACTTCCCCAGTCCAGCTTGTTTCTCAATACCGTAAAATAGTTATATCCCTTAGGGTGCACCAGCGACAGTGTTTCCTGACTCTTGTTAACGGTAATTTCATCGCCGGGCAAAACGGGCAACACAATATGGCTGTCACAGCTCGCCTGAAGCGAATCGCTGTTTACCTTGGAGACCCGCATCGAAATAACACTGTTGGCATCTACCACAATGGGACGGGAACTTAACGTATGAGGAAACATTGGAACCAGGGTCAGGGCATCGAGGTGAGGCATAATGATGGGGCCTCCACCGGACAACGAATATGCCGTAGAGCCGGTCGGAGAGGCGACAATCAGCCCGTCAGAACGCTGGCTGAAGACGAACTGGCCGTCAATGTACACCTCAAACTCCATCATGTGGGCGACCTTGCCGTGGTGAAGCACCACCTCATTGACCGCGGAATTACTGCTTTTGAGCTTCTGGTGACGATAAACACTGACATCCAGCAGAAAACGTTGTTCTACCACGCTCTCGCCAGCGAATATTAACCCCATTTGCGAGACAATATCATCAGGATTGATATCAGTCAGAAACCCAAGATTTCCGCGATTTACACCCACTACATGGATGTCAAAGCGTGCCAGAACACGCGCGGCGCCAAGCATGCTGCCATCGCCGCCAATGACCACCGCAAGGTCAGCCTGCTTACCAATACTGACTACATCGCAAACCGGTATTTGACTCGCCGGGATCTCATCTGCCAGTGATTCTTCTATCAGAATGTCGCAGCCTTGTTCGGTGAGAAAGCCAATAAGTACTTCAAGGCTGTCTTTTGTGCCTTCATGCTGTGGTTTGCCAATCAGGCCAACGGTGGAGTAGGGCATGGTGTGCTAAACGTCCTTTCCTTGCTTCTGGTCAGGACATTAGCACACAACCTGTGACTTGTGAAAGTAGGCTTAACGCGCTGTCCAGCCACCATCGAGGATCATGGTCTGACCGGTGATATTGCGCGCGGACGGTGATATCAGAAATGCTGCGGTGTCTGCCAGCTCCTCAACGCTGATAAACTGCTTTTTCGGCATGGGCTCGAGCATGATCTTATTGACCACCTCTTCTTCAGTAAGGTTATTTTCTTTGGCCTGAGCGGCAATTTGCTGTTCGACCAGCGGGGTTTTCACGTAAGCCGGGCATAGCGTATTGATGGTAACATTACAGTCCCCGGTCTCTAGCGCCACGGTCTTGGCAAACCCAAGTAACCCATGTTTTGCTGCCACGTAGGCCGATTTATAGGGAGAAGCCACCACCGAGTGAATTGAGCCGACATTGATAATGCGACCGAAGTTGCGCTCGCGCATGCCGGGTAAAAATGCCTGGGTCAGCAACGCCGGACCAACCAGCATAATATTTATCAGTTGCTGCCACTTTTGCGGTGGAAAGGTATCGATTTTTTCGACATGCTGAATACCGGCATTGTTTACCAATATGTCCACGGGGGTGTCGGCAAGCTTGTCTTTCACGCTGGCAATTTGCCCGGCATCGCACACATCGACAGTGACCGCCTGTGCGGAGCCCCCATTTGCAATCAGGCTGTCGGCTGCTTTTTGCGCGGCGTCCTGATTAATATCAGCAATTATGATGTGATGGCCCGCTGCAGCGAGCTTTTCCGCTATGCCCAAACCAATGCCGCTGGCGGCACCGGTAATAAAAACATTGTAAGTGGCCATGCTAGTTCTCCTGCTTGTTTGCCGTATTAAGCCCTTTCACCATATTGGCGACGGCCCTGATCTGCTTTCCGTCACGGGTTGCATAGTCATCGCCGGTGTAGCCCCACCAGTCCCAACACCCCTGGGGATTAAGCGGCATGAACAGTGATTTTTTGGTTTGCGGGTACATCACGACAATATTATTGTCATCGGCCCAGCGGTTTAGGCCGGTTTTAGTCACATAGTCCTGACCAATCGCATCGGCATACTGGTTACAGCCATGAAAGCTGATGTGTACGCGGCACTGCTCACCGCTTTCGCAGGATTTGGGGACGTAGGCATAACCGGTTTCCGCCAGTGTCTTGCCCGGCTCTTTGCCCAGTTCGGTCTGACTGAAGCTGATGACGTTGCCGCTAAGTTTGTCATCCGGCTGTTTCAACTCGCCCAGCAGGTGCGTAAGCAATTCGCCCGCCGCATCGTAATCGCAATTGCCAATATACGGAGTCTCTGAGATGGTACAGGCGGTGCCAGCGTTGTTGGTCGGGAAAAGGTGGGCAAAAGGCTTGTCATTCACATACTGAACACTGTCTTTCCCCGCCCAGGCGACATACTGCTCGTGCAACAGATCGGCGGCGGAACGGGTGACTTTTTTATCCTTTGTGCCGTGCAACAGCCAGACTTTGCTGTCTTGCAGATTGTCGAGGCTGGCGAGCTTACCTTCATCCGCCCAGGCCTTGGCCTTTGCATTCAGCGTGTCTACCGGGATCGCAGACTCAACCTTGTCAACACACTGACTCAACGCAGTCGTGATGTCGTTTTGACCACAATAATAGGGGCCGGCTGCGATGATGGCTGCCCCCTTTACCCAGTCACTGTGCGCCAGGTGAAACTGGGTTGCCATATAACCACCAGACGATAATCCCGATACGGTAACCTGACTGGTATCAAGATTAAGTGGCGGCGCATTGGAGGCAGTGGCAGTGCCGCTGGCAAGCAACAGGCTGACGAGGAGCGTTCTGTTCAGTTTCATGGGCGTTGATCCGGTTCTTGAGTTAAAAACGAGGTAAGACGTTGCGATTGTTCCTGTACATCCGCCACCCCTTCAAGGTGGCCCAGCACGCCGTTAAGCTCGGCATAGTCGGACTGTTTGTTCATGTCTTTGAGCGCGGTGTGGGCATTTTTTGCCATATAGGGCATGAGTAACAAGTCGGTGCTGGCCGGCAGAAAAAGCGTTTTTGCCTTTATGTTTGCCAACCCAGCCTGCATAGACGTGCCGTGGCCGGTGACAAATAGCTGGCAGGCACGAACCAGGTAAAGCAGGTGATTGGCATCCATTTTAGCGGCCCGGGAGCGGGCACGCTGCTCGAGCCAGTCAACAATGCTGTGGGTATTCATGATACTGGCAAGCGGACCCTCCTCGATGGCCTTATAGCCAAGTTGTTCCCCAACCTGATTAAAGTAATCCGGATAGAGCGCATGCTGCGTGATAAGCATCAGTGCATTCACCAGCCCTTCGGTTGGTGGTGCCCCTTTGCTGTAATGCCCCTGTTGCCAGTTCGGGTCCAGACGAATAGGGTTGCCCCACTGCGCCAACGCTGCTGTAGTCCAGGCATCACTTTCACCGGTGCCAATCACCGACACCATTCGCTCAACCCAGTCGGGGTAGGCGCTGGCCCATTCAATTGCCTGCATAGAACCCATTGACGGGCCAACCACAGCGTGAAGCTTTGTGATCCCCAGTGATTCCAGCAGCGCTTTTTGTACATTGACGAAGTCGCGGATTGTTACCACCGGGAAGTCTGTCCCATAGGGCTTCCCGGTTTCTGGGTTGATGGTGGCCGGACCGGTAGTGATAACGTTTTCATCGTAGGCATTCAGGTTCACCAGCGTGTCCACGCTCACTACATAATATTTATTGGTATCAATGGCTTTGCCTGGCCCAATGATGGCATCCCAGTAGCCTGCAGTTTCGTCGCTGGCGCTGTATTTGCCGGCGGCATGGGAGGTGCCCGAAAAATAGTGCGTGATCAGAATGACGTTATCTTTTTGTTGGTTGAGCGTGCCGTAGCTTTCCCAGCCCACTCTGACAGGCGATATCGTTTCGCCACCAAAGGTCGTGTAACTGTCCATGCTAAAGGTCTGCTTGCTGGTCAGTAGCGGCGTGGCTGCTTCAGCCCACACCCATGTACTGGCAAAGGCCAGGCTCAGTAGCCAGAGGGTTTTGGTCATAATTTGCATAGGCATTCCTTAAAAGAAACTAAACAGCGCAATGGCGACACCCAATCCCATAACCGGAACAACTACCGTCAGTGCGGCAACCGCACCGTAGGCGGCCTTATGGGTTTCATGACAAATCGCCCGGATGGTTGTCACCACATAACCATTGTGGGGTAGCGAGTCCAGGGCGCCTGATGAAATAGACACAATACGGTGCAGTTCTTCTGGCTCAACGCCTTGATCCAGGTAGTGCGGCCCAACCAGCGGCAGGGCAATAGCCTGACCTCCTGAGGCGGAGCCGGTGAGTCCGGCAATCACACTTACTGCAATGGCGGCACCGATAAGCTCATTACCGGGGATCTGTGTCATCAGCGTGACGGTTTCCTGAAACGCCACGGTGTCTTTCGCAATGGCGCCAAATCCCACCACCGCAGCCGTATTGCCGATTGCAACCAGCGCGCCGGTAGTTCCCATATTCACGGCTTTGCCGAGATCGTGGAAGTATTTAAAATTAATTGCCATCAGCGTAAGTACACCACCGGATAGCGCCACAATCAGGGCCAGTTGCGCGAGCGCTTCGTGCAGTAAGAAGGATAAAATCAGCACCACAAACAACGGCAAAATGCCGGTGATTGGGTGTGGGTAATCGCGTTCAGGAATATGAGGGTCAGTATCGCGTGACTCAAAGTGCTCGCCGTTGGCGACTGCGCGATTTATCATGCGGCGAAGCCACCAGTAGCCAAACGTCGCCATCAGCACAGCGACAACCAAACTGACTTCCCAGGCGGCGAACGGTGAGGTGCCTAAATATTTTATCGGGATCCAGTTCTGGATCTCAGGAGACCCAGCGGATGTCATCGTAAACGTCACCGAGCCAAATGCCATTGCTGCCGGAATAAACCGGCGGGGCAGGTTCGCATCCTTAAACAGACTGACGGCCATGGGATAAACCGAAAACGCCACC
The DNA here is from genome assembly GCA_964508695.1 of uncultured Alteromonas sp. Lineage (GTDB taxonomy): Bacteria > Pseudomonadota > Gammaproteobacteria > Enterobacterales > Alteromonadaceae > Alteromonas. Next base: position 5,470 of record CAZDUT010000049.1, on the reverse strand, counting down.
ACAAATACGCTAACTCCGCCGTAAGTGAGAATGGCGCAAGCCATGACCACCGCAAGCACGGCCTGCCGAAAGCCTATTTTTTCAATGATCCAGCGGGCGACGGAATCTGCTGCGCCGGTATCTTCCATAAACTTACCGAACAGTGCGCCCAGTAAGAACATAAAAAACCAGGCCGCGATAAATCCGGTAAACCCTGACATATAGGTCACCACGAAGTTGTCGTCACCCAGAAAAACAGGCATGCCGTTGGTCAGCGCTACCACCAGTGCGCACAGCGGCGCAGCGATAAACAAATTCATACCACGAATGGTCAAAACGATTAGCAGCAGCAATCCGCCTACCAATCCAAGCATACTTAACATAATAGTTTCCTTGCAAAAATCTGTGACCGCAGATCTGCTAGATTCGCCGCTAATTCTGGCTGTGAGTTACAAAGTTTCCCATAGTACGATGGTACTACATACGAATGATGTAACTTGCCCTAGAGTAATTTTTGACCGCAGACATTACTACCCATTGTCAATATATTTAGAATAACAGGGACACATTATGTCAATCTCGAACACGACAACGCATCGCTTTACCCGCTCGCTGTGTGCAGCAGCGGTAACAGCTGCATGTATTGCTTCTTCTGTGGCCTACGCGCAGGAAGCAGATGACCAGAATAATGACCAGGCCAAAGGCAAGCTGGAACGCATTGAAGTGACCGCGCGTAAAACCGTGGAATCATTGCAGGAAACACCTGTAGCGATAACCTCGCTGGGTGCTACGGAGCTTGGCGAAAAAGGTATCAGTGTAATTACTGAAATACAGCAGTTTTCGCCTAATACAACGTTGCAAACCAGTCGCGGTACGAACTCGACACTGACAGCCTTTATCCGGGGACTGGGCCAGCAGGATCCGCTGTGGGGCTACGAGCCGGGCGTGGGTATTTATGTCGATGATGTGTACATTGCACGTCCTCAGGGCGCGGTGTTGGATCTTCTGGATGTACAGCGTATCGAAGTGCTTCGGGGGCCTCAGGGAACCTTGTACGGTAAGAACACCATTGGTGGTGCGGTTAAGTACGTCACCAAGGAAATGTCAGGTGATCCACAATTTAATGTTGAGGCAACGGTCGGCAGTTACAGCCAGCGCGATGTGAAACTGACAGGCCAGTATCCTATTGTTGAAGACACCGTTTATCTGGGCGTAGGTTATGCCAACCTGAACCGTGATGGTTTTGGTGAATACCTGATTTCAGCACTTGACGGTCAGGATCGTGAAAACTACAACAAGGATTTGTGGGCGGCCCGTCTGACGTTGGAAGTTCACCCGACCGACGATTTATTCTTCCGCCTGGGATGGGATAAAACCGAGGATGACTCGAATGCAAAAGGAGGGTACCGCTTACTTCCCAGTTTGTTAACTGACGCCCCAGTGCCCGACTCGGTCTATGACTCCTACACCAGCCTGCCTACCTGGAACAAGGTAGAGTTGGAAGGCTATAACTGGATGGTGCGTTACGACGGTATTGATAATATGGAGCTGAAATATATCGGCTCGCACCGTGAAAGTTATTCTCCCACCAACATTGATTTTGATAACACGCAGCTGCCCATATTTGATGTGCCTGCTGAATACGACGACTCAAACGACACCCACGAACTGCAGGCGAATTACTTTGGCAGTAACTTCAGCCTTGTATCCGGCTTATATTACTATGACGGCGAGTCTTGCGGTAACTTCGATGCCGTACTTGGTGTTCTTGGGCAAAGCCTGGGTGCACCGGGGCTGACACGTGAGGTCAGTGGCTGTAATAACTCAGAGAGCTGGGCGGTATATTCGCAGCTTAACTACGACATCAACGATAAGTGGTCGGTGTCAGTAGGCGCCCGTTATACTGATGAGGAAAAAGCGGCCACAGTCAATAACGGACTGTTTTTTGACAACCTCTATCCTTATTCCGGCTGGATTGATGGCTATACCCGTCCGGGTGATGATGTCATTGCACAGTTTATTCCACAGGTATTGGGTTCAGACAGTAATGGCGACGGTGTATTAGACTCACCCGCGGTTCAAAGCTGGTCTCGGTTTACGCCTCGTGTTGGGGTGGAATACCAAATGTCGCGCGACACCATGTTCTTTGCCAGTTACTCGCAAGGCTTTAAGTCTGGGACGTTCAACCCACGGGCCCAGACCAATGAGCCTGGTGTCGATCCGGAAATCGTAGACAGCTTTGAGCTGGGCATGAAAAGTGATCTGACTGACACACTACGTTTAAATGCCACCTTATTCAGCTACGACCACCAGGATCGTCAGTACATTGGGATTGAAGGTGACCTGAGCGACCCGACTGCGTTGGATCAGCGTTTGCGCAACGCTGCCGAAACGGCCGCGAAAGGCGTGGAAATTGAAATGACCGTCGTTGCAACGGACAATCTGCAATTTGATTTTGCATACGGCTACATTGATTTTGAAATTAAAAAGAACAATGCGATTCCACCGCTCATCGGCCTGGCAAGTACACCGGAAAATACCCTGAATCTAAGCGCTAACTACTTGCTTGAATCGGATCTGGGTGACTTTATTTTCAACGCCGGTTACTACTATCGTGACGACTATCTGCTGTTTGAAACCAGCGATCTGCTTGAGCAGCCTGCTTATGGCATGGTCAACCTTAGCGTTCGCTGGGAAAGCATGGACGGAACATGGTATGCGGGTCTTCATGGTAAGAACCTTACCGATGAAGAATACCTGGTGGGAGGCTATGACTTTGTTACCCGTACCGAAGACGGCGGCTATGGCCCGGGGCTGGGCGGCGACACCACGCTTATCGGCTACTACGGTGATCCGCGCACTGTACACCTGACAGTCGGCTACCGCTTCTGATAATAAGCACTCAGACGCCTCAACCGGTCACTTTGTGAACGGTTGAGGCTCTTTCCTTCCTATTTGCGGCCAAACATCCTTTCCCCCCACGCTACTTTCGATTAACATCACACTATCATTGTGTAACAGTGCAGTAACAAGCGATTGGCATGTCTACTCAAGTTTTAATTGCTGACGATCATCCGTTGTTCCGAGCCGCTATGCGCCAGGCGTTAGCGGACATTGTCGGGCCTTCCCCTATTGAAGCAGCCTCCGTTGAGGAAGCGCTAGCCGCGCTGGCAGTGGATGACAGCGTAGAATTGGTCTTTCTTGATGTGAAGATGCCAGGCAACGAGGGCCTTACCGGGCTCAGCGAGATACGTACGCAATTCCCTAATGTGCTGGTGGTTATTGTTTCTGCTCACGATGACCCGGTGCTGATCCGCAAAGCCATTGATTTGGGGGCGAGTGGTTATATTCCAAAATCGTCGCCCCTCGAGACCATTGCTGATGCGGTAGAGCAGGTGCTTGATGGGGAGCAGTGGCTGCCGGCCGGCTTAAACATTACCGTCGAGGCACAGGTCGATACGCAAAGTCAGACCATGGCGCAACGCATTGCACAACTGACACCTCATCAGTTTAAAGTATTAAAAATGCTGTCGCTGGGCATGCTGAATAAACAAATTGCGTACGAACTGACGATTTCAGAATCAACCGTCAAACAGCACGTATCCGCGGTATTACGCAAACTTGGTGTAATAAACCGCACCAAGGCCGGTGTGGCGTTCCGCCACCTGATGGATGTTGAGTAACATTCCCCCTCGCGACTAATAGGATATCTACGCCGCTAGTGCCGAACACAGGGTAAGCTTCCTGCTGGATAAACGGCAGACCATTCACAAGCTGTTTCAAATCCGGGCTGGCGGTATAAGCCAGTGCTATCCTCTTTTTGGGTTTTATCGCGACACCCGGGCAGGGCAACCGGGCGTGACATTGGCTACAGTGGCTAATGTCAGCTGCAGCGAAAGGTGTAACAGTGGTTTGACCCGGCAGGTTACTGAAAGGCCTTCCCTGCAGTCGAAGGGCTACAGCGGCGAAGAGCATTTTGGGTGATAAGGATGATGCCTTGAGTGGTCACAGTAAATCCGCGTTCCCGGGCCCAGTCAGGATCAGTGATCACAGCGTTAGCCGGGATTCGGCAGCCATTCTCTACAATGACATGAGATAATCTGACGCCTTGTTCCACAACGGTGTCAGACATTAAAACGGCATGATCGATAACGCAATTTGCCTGTATCTGACACCGAGGGAACAGCACGGACTGCGATATCTGGCTAGCTTCGAGCTGACAACCGCCGGCAACCTGGACCAATGACATGACGCAGTTTTCCTGCTGACTTTTTGCAAACGCAGTCATTTGCGCCGACGCGTCCTGACCGTACAGCGGCCACGCTGGATTGTTCATTGGTAACAGTTCCGGCGAGCGCAGAAGATCCATGTGACATTGCCAGTAGCTGTCCAGCGTGCCAACGTCTCGCCAGTAAGGGAGAACCTGACTGTCTGTGCCACAAAACCGATGCACCGCAATTTCCCGGCGGGCAACTAATCGTGGGAGGATATTTTGACCAAAATCATGGGCCGAGTGGGCATCTTTGGCATCCTCGTCGAGGATCTCACATAAAAAGTCACCATCAAACAGATATATCCCCATCGAAATTAGACATTGACCAGGGCTATCGGCCAGCTCAAGTGGCAACTCTGGTTTCTCATGAAAGCCGATGGCCTCATCGTGAGCATCAGTACTGACAACGCCCAAACGACCTGCAGCCATTTCACAGGGCACATTAATACATGACATTGTAGCCTTCGACGCGTGCTCCAGGTGCGTTGTCAGCATTTGCCGGTAATCCATTTGATAGACCTGATCACCTGACAGGATAAGCACGAAACGCGGTGCGGCCCGCTTAATATAATCCAGGTTTTTAAAACACGCATCAGCGGTGCCGGTGTATCCCGTGGTTTCACTTGTGGAGAAGGCAGGCAGAATGTCGAGTTTGCCGTTAGGTAAGGCGGTAATCATGCCCCAGTGCTGCATAAGATGGCCAATCAGGCACTGGGACTGATATTGCGTAACAATCGCGATGTGTGTCAGGCCAGAGTTGACGCAGTTTGATAACACAAAATCAATGATGCGATGGTGACCGCTAAATTCCACCGCCGGCTTGGCGCGGTCACAGGTAAGTGGACCCAAACGCGTGCCTTTTCCGCCTGCCAGTATCAGAACCAGCGTCCTGTTTATGGCCATACTGACACGTGCCTGGCCATTCATGGGATTTTAAATCCGCACCACCAGAACATCACACTTCACACCGTGCAGTACTGCATTGGCCGTCGAGCCTAACAATAACCTGATGCCGCGCTGACCATGTGTGCCTATGACGATAAGCTCGGTGTTGAGCTCTTCGGCCAGAGCATGTATTTCATCGGCAGGGTGGCCAATCTGCACATGGGCCCTGGATGCGTCGATGCCATTCTCCCGCGCTACCTGGTGCACCTTGTCCGTCGCTTTGTCGCGGGCATCACTGATCATATTACCGGGCGCTGCCACGCCATAGGGGGA
>CAZDUT010000048.1:15284-16582 GCA_964508695.1 uncultured Alteromonas sp. | reverse complement strand
ACGGCTTTTTCATGATGCCCACGCCCTTCCAGCAGTGAAATAATCACGGCCAGTGCCACGCAAAGAATGAACACCAGCCCCACTCTGTCGATAAACGGCAGACCGGGCCAGAACTGCCACAACAGCAGACTCAGGATAAATGAGCCTAGCGCAGCACTTAAGCCACCATTGGGCGTGGTTTTCTTCCAGAACATGCCAAGAATGAACAGCGCGCAAATACCAGGGGTGAAGAAGCCGGTAAACTCCTGAATATACTGGAACGCCTGGTCAAACTGACCCAGCAACGGCTGAGCGGTGATCATGGCAATGACCAGTGCACTGACACTGACAATACGTCCCACCGCCACATAGTGATGTTGCGACTTATCAGGCACCCGGTCTTTGTATATGTCCATGGTGAAAATGGTCGACACACTGTTGGTCATAGACGCCAGCGAAGACACAATCGCGGCCACCAGTGCGTCGAAAATAATGCCTTTCAGGCCAACCGGCATCAATGTCATCAGCGACGGATACGCCTGATCAGGTTTAGCCAAGTCGGGCACAATCAACACCGCCGCAATACCCGGCAGTACCACAATCAAAGGCATTAACAGTTTAAGGAACGCCGCGAAGGCAATGCCCTTTTGCGCTTCGTTGACGCTTTTGGCGGCCAGTGCACGCTGAATAATGTACTGATTAAAGCCCCAGTAAGACAGGTTCATGATCCACATACCGCCGATGAGTACCGACAAGCCCGGCAGATCCATATAGTGCGGATTGTCCTCGGACAGGATCATGTCGAACTTCCCAGGCAACTGTTCAGTGAGCGTTGCGAATCCCTGTATCGGCCCCTGTCCGTCACCGATTAAATTCAGCGCGGTATAGGATAAAAACAGCCCGCCGGCAACCAGTAGCACCACCTGAATGATATCGGTCAGTGCCACGGCTTTGAGGCCGCCATATAATGAGTAGGTCAGTGAGAACAGGCCTAAGAAGATCATCCCGTAGATCAAATCGACTCCCGCGATGGTGTTGATCGCGAGTGCTCCCAGCCAGAGTACGGCTGTGAGGTTCACAAACACATACACGCCCAGCCAGAACACGGCCATCACCTTGCGAACGCGATGGTCATAACGCTGCTCGAGAAACTGTGGCATGGTATAGATTTTATTTTTAAGAAACACCGGCAGGAAGAATTTACCGACAATAATCAGGGTGATGGCCGCCATCCACTCATAAGATGCTATGGCCAACCCTATCTGGTAGCCCGACCCTGACATGCCGATGATTTGCTCGGCAGAAATGTTCGCCGCAAT
>CAZDUT010000048.1:0-15274 GCA_964508695.1 uncultured Alteromonas sp. | reverse complement strand
TGATGCACCAATGGCCCACCAGGGCAGGCTCGATCCAGCCAGAAAGTAGTCATTGGTATCTTTTTCATGTCCCTTTTTCTCGCGGGACACCCACCAGGCAATGCTGATAAGACCTATCACGTACAGGACGAATAACGTGACATCCAGAGTTGCTAATTTCATGATTTCCCAACCTATATTTTTATCGTTTTGCTTATGTAGGGTAGAGAGGTTGCTGTTTTACGTTTTACACCAGACGCGTTGCCCGCGAGTTTAAGGAGCGGCGTGACTGACTGTTAAAAATTTTAACAAGTAGTACCACAAAATAGCAGAAGAGAGTACAGTAGCACAGATTTAATTTTCAGCCATGATAACGGCCCTGAATGGCTGCGCTGATCACACAGATCGCCGGGATCGTTTTTGCGATCCCGACGCACCCTCGCAGCCCATATTTCACCTGATGTTTAACACTTCATAAACAGAGTTATCCACAGAATATTACCGTCTGCAGCAGGTTTTATTATTGGGTGATTGACCTGATAAATTGCTGGTAACCGGTAATTGCTTCTCCGTATTTCATGGTCTTGGCGTGGGTTGCCTCGGGGATCAGCAGTAACGTTTTCTGTGGGCTCGGGGACTGTTGGTAAAGGGTTTCGGCATCTGTCAGTGGTGTGGTTTTGTCTTTTTCACCGGCAAGAATTAATAAAGGGCCATAATATTCGCTAACATAATCACTGTTATCTATATTGGCCAGTTCCGGCGCGACAACGATCCGGGTAAACACTTTTGACCACGCGGGCATCAGGTTATCCACAAGCTCAGGCACGTTATCGATCGCACCATCTAATACGACCCCTTCCACATCCCGTTCGCTGGCGACAAATGCTGCCAGAATACTGCCCATCGACACACCGTGAACAAGGATAGGGTGATCATTCTGAAACACCTCAGTGGCATAGTCATAGACCTGCAAGGCATCCTGTTGCAGCGCTTTTAATTTAATTTTCTCGGCCTTTTCGCTGGCGCCCATGCCCTGATAGTCCAACATCAGAATATTAGCCGGCAACTTACTGAAGCGATGCAAAAACGTATTCGCGTTGGAGACCGTCATTCCATTACCGGGATAAATCACGATATTGGCAATAGCATCCGGATAGGCTAGCGCTACGCCACGCAGTGTGATCCCCTGTGCATTCGTGAGTTTTACCCGGGTGATCCCCATTTTGGTGTCATCTTCATTGACCAGGTTATGCAGGCCGGTGATATCCATTGGCGTAACCGACTGGTCCTGCTGAATAAACGTTGCAGGGGAAACATTAATGGCACAGCCTGTGAGAAGCCCGATACCAAGAGTGTAAAGAAAGAAAACTGAAATGAGGCGCACGGTACTTCCCTGTTGCAATAAACGAGCAGAACATTTGTCCAGCTTATAAACATCGCCCGATCCATGTAAAGCAATAAATGCGTCGGGCGGGTGAAACTTATCGCTCTGTGGCACCCAGCGTCTGACGGGCCCGATTGGCGTCGAAATCCCGATTCACTTTCAGGTAAACGGCATTTTGACGGCTGTTGAGGGTCACATCCTGTACCCCGGGTAATGCCAGCAGTTGGGTATGCAGTGCCGATGTATCCTGATTATCCAACACCGCATGCATCATTACCCGTTTAACCCGGCTGACTTCTTTGAGCCCGTAAAGCACCACCACCCACAATAAGGTGGTAGCCGCACCGATTAAATAAGCGATGTCCGGTGTCCAGATGTCCGTCACTAAGCCAGACAGCACGCCGCCGATGAACGCGCCAAAGAACTGGAAGCTGGCGTAAATCCCCATCGCTGTACCCTTTTCCCCGGCCGGCGCCACGCCCGACACCATGGCAGGAAAATTGGCTTCGAGATAATTAAAACCGGTAAAGAAGAGTACTACCGCCAGCGCCACTATCCACCAGCTGTGAGCGAATATTCCAAGCGCCGCAAACGCCGCACATAGCAGCATTACCCCGGTGATAAGTAAGTAGCGCGGGGTGCGGCCACGGGCAATCCCCATCATGATCACCAGACCCACGATAGATATCACCAGTACTGGCAAATAGAGCGTCCAGTGGGTGTCCAGTGCCATATCGAAATGCAACAGGGTAACCGGTAGCTGCACAAATAACAGTGTGATCATCATATGCAAAATCATCACACTGACATTCAGCCGCCACAGCTGCGAGGAGAAAATAAGGCGCTTTAGCTGACCTTTTTGCGGCAATGTGTCGCCACTGGAAAGAATTTCACCGGTAGGTACCAGCCAGATAACTAAAGGAATACACAGTAACGCCAGAATGCCGGTGATCCAGAAAATGCCCGGCAGACCCCAACTCTCATTAATGAGCGGGCCAATCAGCACTGCCAGATAAAACGAAAAGCCGATGGCGATACCAATAACCGCCAACACTTTCGCCCGCTGACTTTCACGGCTGACATCGGTAGCCAGCGCCATGATCGCTCCGGCAATTGCTCCTGCGCCCTGTAACACCCGGCCGATGATCATCCATGCCATGTTGTCGGCTGCCCCGGCAATAAAACTGCCCAACGCAAAAACACTCAACCCGAATACAATAACCGGTTTTCGACCAAGCCGGTCTGATAGCATCCCCATCGGAATCTGAAGCGCAGCCTGAGTCAGGCCATACCCGCCCACGGCCAGGCCCACCAGCAAGGGTGTGTAATCCGGGTAGTCCATCGCAGCAACAGCCAGTACAGGCATGACCATAAACAGGCCAAGCATACGAAGAACATAAACTACAGCAAGCGTCAGCGCTGCACGTACTTCCAGTGCGTTCAAACCGGTGTATTACCTCCTCAAAATACAGGCGGCGGATTGTAGCATATTTTCTAATTTTGCCCATGCTGGATGCCGCCAGGCTACCTGTCGGAACCGATCTGTGAGTGATCTGTGTATAAGGGCATCAGTATAACCTTGGGTAGCTGGTTGAAATATCGCTGACCAGTCAGGGGCGCTGGCAGTTCCTTTCGGGATCGCTGCGACGCCAAGTGTTCAAGTGCCCATCCACTGTGGCATACTGCTTCTTTTTTCTCGCACAGGCTTTCATGGATAAAATCGAAATTCGCGGTGCTCGCACCCACAACTTAAAAAACATCGATTTAACGTTGCCCCGGGACAAGCTGGTCGTTATTACGGGCCTTTCTGGCTCGGGCAAATCTTCACTGGCATTCGATACCCTTTATGCGGAAGGACAACGACGTTACGTGGAGTCGCTGTCAGCCTATGCCAGACAATTTTTATCCATGATGGAGAAACCTGATGTCGATCATATCGAAGGGTTATCTCCGGCTATTTCCATTGAACAGAAATCGACATCGCATAATCCACGCTCAACGGTCGGTACTATCACCGAAATTTACGATTATCTGCGCTTGCTATTTGCCCGTGTCGGCACGCCACGCTGTCCGGATCATGATGTGCCGCTGGATGCACAGACAGTCAGTCAAATGGTCGACAAAGTATTAGCGATGCCGGAAGGCAGCAAGCTGATGCTGCTGGCGCCGATCATTAACGACCGCAAAGGCGAGCACGTAAAAGTGCTTCAGCAACTCTCTGCGCAGGGCTTCATTCGTGCGCGCATAGACGGCGAGGTTTGCGACCTGTCCGATCCGCCGACGCTGGATCTGCACAAAAAACACACCATTGAAGTCGTCGTAGACCGCTTTAAAGTACGCGACGATATGGCGCTGCGGTTGTCTGAGTCTTTCGAAACCGCGCTCAGTCTGGCCGGCGGCAATGCACTGGTGGCTGATATGGATGACAGCGAGGCCGAGGAAGTGGTGTTTTCGGCCAATTTCGCCTGTCCACACTGCGGATACAGTTTAAGTGAGCTTGAACCCCGGTTGTTTTCATTCAATAACCCGGCAGGCGCCTGTCCCACCTGTGACGGTCTGGGAACACGGCAGTTTTTCGATCCTACCCGGGTGGTTGGCAATGGCGAGCTAAGCCTTGCTGGCGGCGCCGTGCGTGGCTGGGACAAGCGCAGTTATTATTATTTTCAGATGTTGCAGGCCGTTGCTGAGCAATACGGGTTTGATTTGAATGCCCCGTTCGACAGCCTGAGTGACGATCACAAAGACGTGGTATTGCATGGCTCACGCGGGAAGTCGCTGAAGTTTAAATATGTCAACGAACGCGGCGACATCATGGAGCGCAAGCACCCATTTGAAGGCATTATTCCCAACATGGAGCGCCGTTACCGGGAAACCGAAAGCAATGCTGTGCGCGAAGAACTGGCCAAATACCTTAGCCAGCAGCCCTGTAGCAGTTGTGACGGCACCCGTCTGCGCACCGAAGCGCGCAATGTCTTTATCGGCGAAACCAATTTGCCGGCGATTACGATGATGTCCATTGCCGATGCCTTCGATTTCTTTGACGTCCTGGAAATGACCGGGCAGCGTGGGCAAATTGCCGAGAAGATTTTAAAAGAAATTCTCGATCGCCTGCGGTTCCTGGTGAATGTGGGCCTGAATTATCTGAACCTGTCCCGCAGTGCCGACACCCTGTCAGGGGGGGAAGCTCAGCGTATTCGTCTGGCGAGCCAGATAGGTGCTGGTCTGGTAGGGGTCATGTATGTGCTTGATGAACCGTCAATTGGCCTGCATCAGCGCGATAACGAACGTCTTCTCAATACGCTGACCCATCTGCGTGACCTGGGCAACACTGTGCTTGTGGTGGAACACGATGAGGACGCGATACGTGAAGCCGATTATGTGGTCGATATCGGCCCGGGCGCCGGTGTCCATGGCGGTGAAATTATTGCCCACGGCAGTCTCGATGACATACTCAACTGTGAGCGCTCACTTACCGGAAAATACCTGTCTGGAAAAGAAAATATCGATATCCCTGGCACACGTCTGAAACCCAGGGATGATCACTGGCTGGTACTGGAAGGCGCGACCGGCAATAACCTCAAAGCCGTTACCCTGAATGTGCCAATTGGTGTAATGACCTGCGTGACCGGCGTATCGGGGTCTGGCAAGTCCACACTGATCAACGACACCTTCTATAAAATTGCGCACCGCGAGCTGAATAAAGCCACCACCGCCGAGCCTGCCCCATACACCCAGATGCAGGGACTGGAACACCTGGATAAGGTGGTGGATATTGACCAAAGCCCGATTGGCAGAACCCCTCGCTCGAACCCGGCAACCTATGCCGGTATCTTTACGCCAATTCGCGAGTTGTTCGCAGGCACGCAGGAAGCACGCAGCCGTGGTTACAAACCAGGCCGGTTCAGTTTCAATGTGAAAGGCGGTCGTTGCGAGGCGTGTCAGGGCGATGGCGTGATAAAAGTAGAGATGCACTTTTTGCCTGACATCCATGTGCCCTGTGATGTCTGTAAAGGAAAACGGTACAACCGTGAAACCCTGGAAGTCAGGTACAAGGATCACAATATTCATGAAGTGCTGGAAATGACGGTAGAGGAAGCCCGCAACTTCTTTGATCCCATTCCGTCGATTGCCCGCAAGCTGCAAACACTCATGGACGTCGGCCTGTCCTACATCCGTCTGGGTCAGGCGGCGACCACGCTGTCCGGCGGTGAAGCGCAGCGTGTGAAGCTGGCGCGCGAACTGTCTAAGCGTGATACCGGCCAAACCCTGTATATTCTGGATGAGCCTACCACCGGCCTGCATTTCCATGATATCAAGCAATTACTGGCAGTACTGCACAAACTGCGCGATCACGGCAATACGGTGGTGGTAATTGAACACAACCTGGACGTCATAAAAACCGCAGACTGGATTGTGGATTTAGGACCCGAAGGTGGCTCAGGTGGTGGTGAAATTATTGCTGAGGGTACCCCGGAAGAGGTGGCGAAAACGAAGGCGTCGCATACCGGACATTTTCTTAAACCCATGCTTGAGCGACAGTCTTAAGCGCGATGGCGGGGTTATCGGCTGCGATGCCCCCCGTTTTCTCACCAGGTCTTTGATTTGGCGCCACAGATGCTAAAGTGTGGCTCAGTATTCACAACAACAAGAGTCCTGCATGACAACCCCTACGCCGTTGGAAGCCACCTACGATGTGCGCTTTTACGAAACCGATGCACTTGCGCATGTCAGTAACACCGTATTGGTTGGCTGGTTCGAATCAGCCCGCGAGCCGGTGTTTCGCTTTTTTAGCCCTGAGCTGGATTTAAGCAATTGGCCACTGATTGTAGCCGGCTATAAGGTCGATCTGCTGGCACAGATTTTTTATGGCAAGCCAGTGACCATCCGTACCTATATCTCGCGTATGGGTAACAGCTCGTTCGATACTTACCAGGAAGTATGGCAAAACGATACCTTATGCGCGACCGGGGTGACCACCATGGTTCATTTTGACTACACGTCCCAGCGTTCGGTGGCTATCCCTGACACTATAAAAGCCATTATGAATAGCCATTTTAAGGAGCTGAGCAATGACTGATAAGCCCAGTGACTTTATCGCCGTGATCGATGATGTGCTGCATCCCGATCTGTGCAAAGACATCATTACAACGTTTGAAAAAAGCCCCCACCAGGAGCCCGGCCGCACCGGCGGTGGTGTGGATACCGATCGTAAACTCAGTACAGATATTCCGTTCAGCGAAAAGCCCGAGTTTAAAGATCAGTTTCAGCAGGTTATGCAAAAAACCAGTGAACAACTGGTGAAATACATTGAACAGCACTATTTTGCGCTCATCGGCCCGATTGGTCTGACCGTGCGCGATCCCAAAACCGGTCAACCGGTGAAGCTGACACAGGACAATTTTGAGGAGGCTGGCAAGCAGCACTTACCGGGCCTGGTCAATCACCTGTTTCGTATCGGACTGGTCAATGCGCAGCGCTACACGGCGGGCGAAGGCGGTTACCCGCACTGGCATTCTGAAGTGTTTCCACAGTTACAGCACAATGAGGCGCTGCACAGAATCCTGCTGTTCATGTTCTATCTGAACGATGTCGATGAGGGCGGGGAAACCGATTTTTATTATCAGGACCGCAGTGTAAAACCCAAAACCGGTCGTATGGTCATTGCCCCGGCGTACTTTACCCATACCCACAGAGGCAACATGCCAAAGAGTAATGACAAGTACATTCTCACCTCATGGCTGCTGTTTAACCGGGCCGAGAAAATTTATACCCCTGCCCGCTAAGCTTAAAACGGTGCGACATTCTCGCCGGTCAGGCGATAACCAACCGAGGCGATGTCGCCCTTCCAGCCATCAGTAGACAGCGTGCCTGTCACCCAGATGGCGTCGGACAAGTTGGAAATGGCAATACCTTCCTCAAATTTTACATAGACGATTTGATTAGAGGGTGGCGGCGGTACGTGAATACAGGCGCCGAAATAGGGCACTAACAGGAACTCTGTCGTGCTGTCGACCGTGCCTTCCAGCGGCACAACAAAGCCGGGTATTTTCACCCGCATGCCGTCATACTTTTCCACGACCGGCGCATTGGGCTGAACCTGTGCCATGCGGTTGTCGTGATTAACGCCATTAGGAGCCAGTTCATTAAAGCCCTCGGGGACCAGGTCTTCCCAGTACACTTCAGTGGGCTCATTGGCACTGACGGTAAACGCCAGTATCAGGCTAAACATAGCCACGGCATAACAACTTACGCGTAAATTCATGGATATCTCTGTCGTCAGTTAAATAAAAAAGGGCTCGCAAGCGAACCCTTTTTATTACGTATCACGCGGGCGTTTGATTACTCGCCCTGCTCAAAGCGCTTCACGCTGGCTTTGATCTCTTCTTTGGCTTCGGCCGCACCGCTCCAGCCATCGACTTTCACCCATTTACCTGGCTCCAGATCTTTGTAGTGCTCAAAGAAGTGCTCAATTTGCTTAAGCAGCAGCTCTGGCGCATCATTGACTTCTTTCACATCGCGGTAAATCGTAGACAGTCCGTCAACCGGCACAGCGAGCACTTTGGCGTCTTTGCCCGACTCATCAGTCATGTTCAGCACGCCAATTGGACGACACTCGATCACTGACCCAGTCAGCAATGGAAACGGTGTGATAACCAGCACATCCACCGGATCACCGTCTTCAGACAGGGTGTTAGGCACATAGCCGTAGTTTGTCGGGTAATGCATGCAGGTTGCCATAAAACGGTCAACAAACATGGCACCGGACTCTTTATCGACTTCATATTTTACCGGATCCGCGTGGGCCGGGATTTCAATGATGACGTTCACTTCGTCTGGCAGGTTTTTTCCTGCCGGAACCGCGTTCAGGCTCATGAAATTGTCCTTATTCAAAAGTTGTCAGAATGTGGCGCTAAGTATACGGTGCCTGCGCAAAAATAAAAATGCCTTATACCCATCCTTATGGGGAATATGCGCGATTTTATTTATCGCGCTGATAATAATCCAGGCAGGTGGCGACTTCTTCTTTCGATCCTAACAGTACCGGCACCCGCTGATGGATCTCTTTAGGCATCACATCCAAAATGCGTCCCTCGCCGGTGTCGGCAAGGCCACCGGCCTGTTCCATTAAAAATGCCATCGGATTGGCTTCATACAGCAAGCGCAATTTACCGGGCTTCGAAGGGTTGCGCTTATCAAAGGGATACATGAAGATCCCGCCACGACACAATACCCGGTGAATATCACCGACCATCGCTGCCACCCAGCGCATGTTGTAATCTTTACCTCTCGGCCCTTCAGTCCCAGCCAGCAAGTCGCCGATGTAATCTTTCACCGGGGCTTCCCAATGACGCTGGTTCGAGGCGTTAATCGCAAACTCCGAGGTTTGTTCGGGCACCATAATATTGGGATGGGTCAGCAGGAAACCGCCATGGGTTTTATCCAGCGTATAAATATGGGTACCGCGCCCGGTCGTGAGCGCCAGCATGGTGGACGGACCATATAACACATAGCCCGCAGCAACCATCTGGTTACCCGGTTGCAGGAAGGCTGACGGATCATCCGGCTCCATCCATTGTGGTGCATGGGTAATTGAAAAAATAGTACCAATGAGACTGTTAATTTCGGTGTTCGAAGAGCCGTCCAGCGGATCGAAGCTCACCAGATACTTGCCTTCGGGATTACAGGGCACCACATCGTCTTCTTCTTCAGACGAAATGGCTTTCACATAACCGGAATCCCGTAATGTATCTTTCAGGATCTGGTTGGAAATAACATCCAGCTTTTTCTGTGTCTCGCCCTGAACGTTCTCACTGAGGGTTGAACCGAGCACGCCGGCCAGCGCGCCCTGACTGACGCGGAAGGAGATTTCCTTGCAGCCTGCCAGCAATGTGCGCAACAGCAGGATGAGTTCCAGTGGAGCGCCATCATGTTGCAGCTGGGAATTTAATCGTTTCATGGTAAACGTACGCCTTATTTTTGTAGGGTGTGGGTCATACGCCTGACATCAGTAACGTGTGCAGGTCGTCCTTGGGCGGTGCGATGATAAACTCGCCGTACCGGCCTCACTTTTCTTATTATTATTCGTAGTTTGCTGTTTTCCGGGTCAATTGTAACCGTGAACGGGGGGAAGTGAAATGAGTTATTCGAACATCGGACCGGTTCTGGTAGAGTAATCGCCCTGAGTTTTATCTGAAAGCGAGCTGCCGCTGCATAACCTGACGCCAGCAGCTTGCAATCGTTCACACTGAGAGTTTGTCATGCACGTACACATCCTTGGCATCTGTGGCACATTCATGGGCGGGATTGCCGCCATTGCCAAGTCATTAGGCCACACGGTCACCGGGTCAGACAGCAACGTGTACCCGCCGATGAGCACCCAGCTTGAATCATTGGGTATCAGCCTCTCGCAGGGTGATGATCTCAGTCAGTTCGACACGACGCCGGATATCGTGGTTATCGGTAACGCGTTGTCGCGCGGAAACCCCGCGGTCGAGTATGTGCTCTCACGCAAAATTCCCTATACCAGTGGCCCACAATGGCTGTCTGATCATTTGCTCAATGACCGCTGGGTGTTGGCCGCTTCAGGTACCCATGGCAAAACCTCTACCGCCAGCATGCTGGCGTGGATCCTCGAATACGCCGGTATGCAACCCGGCTTTCTGATAGGTGGCGTGCCGGAGAACTTCGGTATATCTGCCCGAATCGGTGACAGTCCGTTTTTCGTGATTGAAGCAGATGAGTACGACTGCGCGTTTTTCGATAAACGCTCCAAGTTCGTGCACTACCGGCCGAACACGCTGATCATCAACAACCTTGAGTTCGATCATGCCGATATTTTTGCTGATCTGGCCGCTATTCAGACCCAGTTTCATCATCTGGTACGTACGGTACCCGATAACGGCCTGATTTTATCACCCTCAGGCGTCAGTGCCATTGATGACACACTGGCAAGAGGCTGCTGGTCACCGGTTCAGAAGTTGGGCACAGACTGGCGCTACTCGCTTATTCATGCTGACGGCAGCGCGTTTGAGGTTGCCTTTAAGCAGGGTGACACTGTCACGGTCAACTGGTCACTGATGGGCCTGCATAATGTGCACAATGCGGTTATGGCGATGGCTGCCGCCCGTCATGCCGGCATTACCCTTGACCTCGCCGCCGAGGCACTGGCGGAATTTAAAAACGTCAAGCGTCGCATGGAAGTCCGGGGGGTGGTGAATGGCATTACACTCTATGATGACTTCGCCCATCATCCTACGGCCATTGAAACAACACTGGATGGCTTGCGTAAAAAAGTCGGCGAGGCGCGTATTGTGGCAATTATCGAGCCCCGCTCCAACACCATGAAAATGGGCATTCATCAGGCTACGCTGGCAGCGTCATGGCAACAGGCCGACGAGGTGCTGCTTTTTGAACCGCCGGGTATGGCCTGGTCGCTCAGTGAAGCGGCCACACACAGCGCAGCGCCAGCCCAATGTTACTCAAGCGTGCAGACGATCATTGACGAGGTGGCAGCGCACGCGCAGTCCGGTGATCACATACTGATCATGAGCAATGGCGGGTTCGAGGGTATCCATCAACGCCTGTTAGACAAACTAAAGGAAGACGCAAATGACGGAAGATAAACGCATCACCCTTGGCATCACCGGTGCCTCCGGTGCCCCCTATGCGCTTACTTTGCTGAGCTCACTGGTGAATGCCGGGTATGAGGTTTACGTACTGATGTCGTCTGCAGCCCGTGTGGTATTTTCAACCGAGGAAAATATCAGGGTGCCGGCGCGCCCCGATGAAGCGGCGGCATTTTTTACCCGGCATTGCAATGCCAACCAGGGCCAGATTCAGGTGTTCGGTAAAGAAGAATGGTTTTCGCCAGTGGCATCCGGCTCGGCCGCACCGAAAAAGATGATCATCTGCCCCTGCTCCACCGGCACCCTGTCGGCGGTGACCTGTGGTGCCAGTGATAACCTCATCGAGCGAGCAGCGGATGTAGTAATTAAGGAGCGCGGCCAGCTGATTATGGTGCCTCGGGAAATGCCGCTTTCCTCTATCCATTTGGAAAATATGCTGAAATTGTCGCAAATGGGTGTCACCATTATGCCCGCCGCCCCCGGCTTTTATCATAAGCCGACCTGTGTACAGGACCTGGTGGATTTTGTTGTTGCCCGTATTCTCGATCATCTGGGCATCAGTCAGTCACTGGTAGCCCGATGGGGTTACCGTAGCGAGAAACATGCAGAGGAATAGTCATGACATCGTTTAAACGGATTATGGCCACCGTCGTTGGCCTGAGCATGTCACTTTCAGTGAGTACTGCCGCTTTCGGATGGGGGCAAACCGGCCACCGCGTGACCGGTGCTATCGCACAGCAATATCTTAGTCCGCTTAGCCAGGCTGCCGTCAGCGAGCTGCTCGGCCCATCGTCGCTGGCACAGGCATCCACGTATGCCGATGAAATGCGCTCCAACCCCAGCGAATTTTGGCAAGAGACCGCCTCTCCCTGGCATTACGTGACAGTGCCAGAGGACAAAGTCTATCAGCAGGTGGGGGCGCCACCACAAGGGGATGCCTATTCAGCGCTGACACGCTTTTCCCAAACACTTAAAGATCCCAATGCCAGTATCGAAGACCGCCAGCTGGCGCTGCGTTTTATTGTGCATATTATTGGCGATTTACATCAGCCTCTGCATGCCGGAAATGGTGAGGACCGGGGCGGTAATGATGTAAAAGTGCGATTTTTCTGGCAGAACTCCAACCTTCACCGGGTATGGGATTCGCAAATGCTCGACCAGCGACAATTGTCTTACAGTGAATGGACCCGATGGCTCACCGAGCAAATTACACCACAGAATATTCGTGACTGGGCCACCACCAATCCGGACACCTGGATTGCTGAAAGTACCAGGATTCGCGATACGATTTACCCCGAAGACGCCAATGAGATGGCTTACGATTACCTCTATGATCACCTGCCAACGGCCAAACGCCGTCTGCAAATGGCAGGGATCCGTATTGCGTTATACCTGAACGAGGTATTCGCTGACGCGCATCAGACCGCGCAGAACAAACCGTAGAAACCAAAAGACGCACTCCTGGTGCGTCTTTTTTGTTGGCCTGTTGGCGCTTAATCGAGGTCGAGGGGCTCAGGCGATAAAATCACGCCGGTGCTGTCGGCGTAAAGGTGATCTTCAGGCAAGAAGGTAACGCCGCCAAAGTTGACCGGCACATCCACATCGCCCGTGCTGTCGCTGTCAGCGTTCACCGGAATGGCAGCCGTTGCCAGAATGCCAATATCCAAATCGGCCAGCGCATCCACCTCACGCACGCTGCCCCAACAGATTATGCCTTCCCAGTCATTATCAATCGCCATTTGCGCGGAACTTGCATCAATCAATGCACGCCGGGTAGAACCGCCGCCATCAATCAGTAACACTTTACCTTCACCATTTTGCGCCAGCACTCGATCAATCAGACCGCGATCCTCAAAGCACTTTATCGTGGTGATCTCGCCGCCGAATGAGAATCGGCCACCGTAGCTGTCGAAAATCGGGTCGACGACATCGACGCTGTCTGCAAACAAGTCACAAAGTTCGGAAGTGTTGTAATCCATTGCCATGCCTTATGTTGATTAACAATGACTTCGAAAGCGAAGCCAACGATCTTTAGCATAGCATTAATTTGTCGAATAAAAATGATTTACACCCGTTTGTCATGCTTCCGCTTGTTTACGCCATAATCGCCACATCGGCATACCCGCACTGTGTCACAAACCTTTCTTTTTTCTGTCACGTTCAAGTCACACAGCAAACTTACGCTGACACTGCGTCGAATAACAAAGTGGGCGCGAATACTGCATTGACCCAGCTTCGTCATTGCCCAGGGGAGAACGCACTGTGCTAATGAAGACCTTGACCAAATTTGACACCAGGCTGTTTTATCGCCTGCACCGGCTAACCAGCAACCGCGACTGTCGCAGCGTCATCTGGTTATCGAGAACTGGCGACGGTTATCTTTATTTTGCAATCGCTATACTGCTTTGGGTCTTTGAACCCCAGCATGGTGAGCTGTTTCTGTATACGGCGCTGATGGCATACGCGCTGGAGCTGCCGCTCTATGTGCTGTTAAAAAAAGCCATTAAACGCCCCCGTCCCTGTGATTTTCTGCTGAATCTGAAGGCCCATGTAACGCCCTCGGATAAATTTTCACTGCCCTCGGGGCATACCGCTGCCGCCTGTTTGATGGCCAGTATTGTGTCACACTACTATCCCGCTTTTACCTTATTGGCCTGCAGCTGGGCGGCACTGATTGGGCTATCGCGTATACTACTGGGTGTCCACTACCCAACCGACGTATTGGCTGGCATGCTGCTGGGCATGACTATCGCCACACTGAGTCTGACAATTTTGGGGTAATATGAAATTACTGTATGGCGTTCAGGGTACCGGTAACGGTCATATTGCCCGCGCAAGGGTGATGGCTGCGGCATTACAGCACCGCGATGATATTGACGTGGATTTTGTGTTTACCGGTCGTGCGCCAGACAACTATTTTGATATGGAGGTGTTCGGCAACTACCGCACCTTCACCGGATTGACATTTATTACGCACAACGGTCGCGTGGATCGCATGGACACCTTCCGACAGGCCAGGCTGCGTGAGCTCTGGCAGGATATCAACGCGCTGGATGTGCAAGGCTACGACTTGCTCGTCAATGACTTCGAACCGGTTACCGCCTGGGCAGCAAAGCGCGCTGGTCTGTCGTCAATCTCCATCAGCCATCAGGCAGCTTTTTCTTATGATATCCCAAAGGCAGGGGAGAGCCTGCTTGATCGCCTGCTAATGAAATTCTTCGCACCTGCCAATATTCAGCTAGGTGTTCACTGGTTTCATTTTAATCAACCCATCGTACCGCCATTTGTTTGCGATAAACCGATTGAGGCTCCCAACAAAGATCGCGTACTGGTATACCTGCCTTTCGAGGAAACAAACGACATTCAGCAAATGCTGGAGCCGTTGACCGAACAGCGCTTTGAATGCTTCCACCCGTCCATCCGTGCACCGCTCAGTCGTGGACATGTCCAATGGCAGCCGACTGCTAAAAGTACGTTCCAACATGCCCTTTCGCATTGTAGCGGGGTGATTGCCAATGGAGGCTTTGAGCTGTCCAGTGAGGCTCTGCAACTGGGCAAGAAGCTGCTGCTCAAGCCCTTACATGGTCAGTTTGAGCAACTTTCGAATGTGCTGACACTGGATAAACTCAATTTGTGCCAGACCCTGTTTAACCTGGATACCGATCTTGTTGAAGAGTGGCTGGGCACCCCCGAGAATGAAGCGATTCAGTTTCCTGATGATCCCACGCTGCTGATTGACTGGCTCAAGCAGGGCAACTGGCAGGACACCCAGAGTCTGTGTGACGCATTATGGCGTCAGGTAAAGTACGGCGATAAAACGCGCGAACGTCTATTGTCCCTTGCATTTTAGTCTGGCAATGCCATGATACCCGCATTACGTCAAATCAATGCGGAACCCACGTGTTTAAACGATTGCTTATTGTAGCAGCACTGACTTTTCTGGTGGCTGGATGTGGCTACCGGGGTGCGCTGTATCTACCTGAAGATGCTCCCAAAAACTCAGCCGGACAGCCTCCTGTTTCCGATACCAGCGAACGTGGGGAGCAGTAAGCATGGATCACTTTGAATACCGTGACGGCGAGCTGTTCGCTGAAGACGTGGCGGTGAGCCATATCGCCCGGGAATACGGCACGCCTGCCTATATTTACTCCCGCGCAACACTTGAGCGACACTGGCATGCCTTTGATGATGCGGTTGGCGATCATCCCCACCTGATTTGTTATGCAGTTAAGGCCAACTCCAACCTTCGTGTCTTAAGTGTCCTTGCCAAGCTGGGCTCAGGCTT
>CAZDUT010000047.1:0-16681 GCA_964508695.1 uncultured Alteromonas sp. | reverse complement strand
TCTTACGCACAATCGCCTGTATTTCTTCCAGCAGGCGGAAGCCATCATTAATATTGCGGTTCTCAGGCGGCTGAACAAACGGAAAGCCACCGATATCCCCCAAGCCGAGTGCCAGCATCTGTAGAATGACGGAGGCCAGATTTGTCCGCAGAATTTCCGGGTCGGTAAATTCAGGCCGTCCAAGGTAATCGTCTTCACTGTACAAGCGAATGCAGATCCCATCTGACACCCGGCCACAACGACCGGCACGCTGATTGGCCGATGCCTGGGAAATAGGCTCTATAGGCAAACGCTGAACTTTACTGCGGGCACTGTAACGTGAAATTCGCGCCATGCCAGGATCGATCACATATTTGATACCTGGTACGGTCAGCGACGTTTCCGCTACGTTGGTGGCCAGGACGATGCGTTGTCCGGTATGTGACTGAAAAATACGGTTCTGCTCACTGGCAGACAAACGGGCATAGAGCGGGACGATTTCAGTATTACGATATTGTTGCCGGCTCAGTGCGTCCTGAGTATCACGGATCTCCCGCTCGCCACTCAGAAATACCAGTATGTCACCTGGCGCTTCGCGCCTGAGTTCATCAACTGCATGAACAATGGCATCGGTTTGTTCAATATCATCACCCAGTTCTTCCGGCGCGTTATAGCGTATCTCCACCGGGTAGGTGCGTCCGCTGACCTCAATGATAGGCGCATTATCAAAGTGCTTTGAAAAGCGTTCGGGATCAATGGTTGCCGAGGTTATGATCAGTTTCAATTCCGGCCGTTTTTTCAGCAGGCCAGTAAGGTATCCAAGCAGGAAATCAATATTGAGGCTTCGTTCGTGGGCTTCATCAATGATGATGGTGTCGTATTGATTTAAGAACCGATCCTGCTGCATTTCTGCCAGCAGCATGCCATCGGTCATCAGCTTCACATAACTGTTCTCACTTACCTGATCTGAAAACCGAATCTTAAAGCCCACCTTGTCGCCAAGTGAGGTATTGAGCTCTTCAGCTATACGCGTGGCAACACTGCGCGCAGCCAGTCGACGCGGTTGTGTATGAGCGATCATGCCGTCAACACCGCGTCCCAGCTCCAGGCAAATTTTAGGCAGTTGGGTGGTTTTTCCAGAGCCGGTTTCACCGGCAACAATCACCACCTGATTGTCAGCAATGGCAGCTTTTATATCATCCTTTTTATCACTAACCGGTAACGGTGGATATGACACCGCGGGCAGCGATGCGACACGCTGCTGACGCTTTGCAATTGAGCGTTCTATGTCAGCAGTGACCGCTTGTCGTTTGTTGTCGCTGGCTTTTTCTCCGTCCCGCTTAAGTTGGTGCAGACGTCTGCGCAGGCGAAAGCGCTCAGCACCATGACACAGTGCAAGTTGCTCAAACAGTGATGAGAGTGACGGTAAAGCGGGTGTCGACAACAGCAGTTCCTCAATTAGGCCAATCAGGCGCCGATCCTAGAAGAAGTGGCTGACGAGATCCACTCATCGCCACGAAATATCCGCCATCTTGATTGAAAAACCGATAACAAGGCACATCAGTGGGGCGGTTACTAATGGCGAGTCAACGCGGCATTTGAGTTCTCAGGCTCTCCCAGATAAGCAGTACGTGGATACCGAATGAGTATCGAAATGATACCGAACACGAGAATGAGCATGGGATACCAGCAGTAAGGTGTGATAGACAGGGGCGATATGCCCACTACCGCAGCGGCGCTGAGCAGTTGTGCGCCATAAGGTGTGAGCCCCTGAAACCCACAGGAAAAAATATCCAGCAAGCTCGCCGTACGTCTAGGATCAACGTCATACTGCTTGCTCAAATCCTGTGCGATAGGGCCTGCCGTAACAATCGCAATGGTATTGTTCGCCGTCGTCAGGTCAAGGAAACTCACCAATGATGCAATGGACGCCTCTGCACCCTTTTTGCCCTTCACCTTACGGGTCAGTTTTCCAATTAGCCAGGCCATGCCACCATTGGCATGCATCAAGGCCACGATGCCACCAATGGTAATTGCGATCATTGCCAAATCCTGCATCCAGCCCATGCCTTTTTGGACGGCGTCGAACATTCCGAATACATCAAACTGGCCCTGTACAACGCCAACAGTTGCCGCGCTGATAATACCCACACTGAGCACTGCAATGACGTTCAAGCCTGCCAGAGCTGCCCCGATAATCAGCAGATACGGCATTATGCGCCACATATCAATCTGCCCGGCTGCAGGGACACTGGCGGTATCAACATCAAGCAGGAACAGGATCAGCAACGTCAGCAGGCTGGCTGGGACAGCGACAAACAGATTGGCACGAAACTTATCTTTGAGGGCGACATTTTGGCTGCGCGTCGCGGCAATAGTGGTATCAGACACAAACGACAGGTTGTCACCGAACATCGCCCCGCCAACCACAATACCCAGTACCAATTCCACAGGGAACCCAAGGCTTTGCGCCAATCCTGCGCCCACTGGTGACAAGGCTGTGATGGTGCCCATTGAGGTGCCCATTGCAAAGGAAATAAAGCAACACAAGAGAAATAAACCGGGCAATATCAGTGTTGCCGGAAGCAGTTCAAGCGCAAGGTTGACCGTTGCGTCGCGAGCACCGATATCAATACTCAGCGCATAGAACGCCCCCGCCAGCAGAAATATCAGCGCGAGCAATATAATGTTGCTGTCGCCCGCGCCCTTACAAAAAGTCTGTAGCTTGTCGGCAAATGACAGCGATTCCCGCCTGGGATTGAGACACAGGGCCACACCAGCACTGATAAAAAACGCGACCAGAATCTGCATGGTGGTAACGTCCCCGCTGATTAAGCCGGCACCGGCAACCAGAACGACGAATAACAAAATAGGAAGCAACCCAACAGGGTTCGGCAAAGGCATGTCTGTCACAGGATCAGCGTCTTCAGAGAAAAACGCGACAGCTTAAGGCCTTTGATGTAATTATCAAGCGCAAAACGACACAAGTTATGCCGGTAACGCTTAATAGCCATTACTGCCTGACTGCCTGCGCAGATTCCCGGGACAAATTACACAGCGCGCGCACAAACAGACCATGTGTCGCGCACTGGTCTTCTGAATAGGGCAAAAAGCCAAAAACCACGTGCTACGTCACCAACGCCTATAAAAGCACTTCGCCCCTGGCGCAGCCTTGCGGCGACAGGGGATTACCTTCGGCTAGCTGGCAATCTTGCGATATCCTGAGCGCAACTGCACATCAATGGCTTTTAGTACGTTGGTTCTGTTAATCGTACCAGTCAACACACCATCGTCGTCAACGACAGGATAAATACGTGGTTTTTCTTTCAATAATAGCTGCGCCAGTTCGAGCACTGACGTATAGGGTTTCACCGTTAAGGCCGGAGTGCGCATTATATCGGCCACCCGGCACACCTGCTCCCGGTAGTAGCTCGATTCAATCATCTGTGCAATACAGTCCTGCTCAGACAAAAATCCCACCACTTTACCTTTTTCATCGACCACTGGCCCACCTGTTTGTCCGCTTGCCAGCAACCGTTCGACAGCTTCTGCAACCGGCATTTTCAGTCCAAGCTTTACTGGGTGCGTATTCATGTAGTCGCTGACCTGAAGTGATTCCATCTGTTCTCCCCCGCAAATACACCCGCGTGACTTGCGTTATTGTTATCAACTTTCTAACACCGTCCAGGCGCACGACCATGACATTTTCTTATCAGTACCATCACGCTGCATGCACCCCAACCTACCGCTACAAAGGCGTCAACGCCTCACTTCAAGCCTAGATGCTTAGTACCCAAACAGCTATTTTTTTCCTTACTTTTTTACAGCTTTTTAATGGTGCGGGTCCGCCTGCTCAGTCTCATACCGAATGGTAAAGGTCAGTGAGGCTTATGCGTAAGTGGCGACTTTAAGCCTGCGCGACGCTTTTCACCGAGGATATCTGAGCGTTAAGCGTTTCTTAAATCTGACTTTATTTTGTCACATAATCATGCGACCTTATGCCCTGCAGGTCAGAATCTAACCATATAAAAATAACAATAAGGAGTTTTATGCGACCGCTAACACTTTTATGCGCCGGCCTCACCGGCGCGCTGATATCCGCTACGACATATGCTCAGGTCGCCAACGGCGATTTTGAAACCTGGAGCGGCAATACGCCCGAAGGCTGGAGCACGATTGACAGCGGCATTGCTGTGAGCCCATCCCAAAGCACTGTTTATTCAGGAGCCACGTCGGCCGAGGTTGTTGTCAACACCGGCAGCCAGAGCTCAACGGATTTTCGCCAAAGTATCAGTGTTGAAAACGGGCAGACCTATACGTTCAGTACCTGGGTGTACCACACGGAAGGTGGGCTGGCTGTGCGTCTTTATGCGGATGGCTATCACAACTATTCCGACGAATACCTTACTGGTCAATGGCAGCAGGTAAGCTATACCTACACGGCAGCATTCACCGGTCAAATCGAAGTCGGCCTGCGCTTCTATGATCGTAGTGGCTTCGACGGTTCTGAAACGGTGTATATCGATAACTTCATGCCCTCAACTGACAGCGGCGGAAGCAGCAGCTGTACGGGCAATGCCGGCACGTTTTCGCTGACAACCGACAACTATGGCGGTGAGACCAGCTGGTCTGTTAGCGACAGTTCGGGCAGCACCGTAGCAGGTGGCAGCGGATACGCCAGCAATAGCGATTACAGTGAGGACGTCTGTCTGGCTGATGGTAGCTATACCCTGACGGTAAATGACAGTTATGGGGATGGGATCTGCTGTAACTATGGTAATGGCAGTTATGCACTTACCATTGAAGGCGAAACCCTTGCCAGTGGCGGGCAGTTTGGCACCGTCGACAGTACCAACTTCGAGCTGGGCAACGGCAGTGGTTCTGGTGGCACCGGCGACCTGGATACCTATTATGACAGTGCCGAGGGCTTATCCGGCTTCGCCCTGAAGTCAGCGCTGTATGACATCATCAATGACCACAGCACACAAAGCTACTCTGCGCTGTGGAACTTCTATACCTCCTACGGCCAGGACAGCTATTACGACAATGACGGCAGTATTCTGGATATCTATTCGGAAAATCCATCGGGCTTCGACGCTTACACATTTACCGCGGGCAGCGATCAGTGTGGTTCGTATGCAGGTGAGGGCGATTGCTATAACCGTGAGCATGCTTTCCCCCGCGCCTGGTTTGGTGGCGCCGTCTCTCCTATGAACACAGATATACATCATATTTTTGCCACTGACGGCTATGTTAACGGGCGTCGCAGCAGCTATCCCTACGGGGAAGTCGCCAGCACCAGCTATTTGTCCGATAATGGCTCAAAGCTGGGAAGTGGTACATCGTCACAAGGCTATACCGCAACAGTATTTGAGCCAATTGACGAGTTCAAGGGCGATGTGGCCCGCGCTTATTTTTATATGGCCACACGTTATGAAAACGTCATTGCAACCTGGGAAACCAATTCCAGCTACGGTGATGCCGTTCTGAATGGCAGCACTGATCAGGTTTTCGAGAGTTGGTTCTTAGCGTTGTTGTTACAATGGCATGCGAATGATCCAGTCAGCCAGTTTGAGATTGATCGCAATAACGCTGCTTACAGCTTCCAGAACAACCGTAATCCGTTCATTGACCATCCTGAACTGGTTAATAGCATCTGGGGAAATTAGCAGTTAGCAAGGGCGGAGCGCTCCGCCCTTTTTTATTTGATTACCGATTCGCCGCTTTCCACGCTTTCAGCGATCCCTCAAAGACGTCAACCTGCTGACAGCCCAGCATTTGCAGGTAGCTAGCAGCCACCGTCGCCCGTGCTCCGCTACCACACATACAGGTGTAGTGTGTTTCGCTACCGATAGTGTTGGCATAATCTTTCAAATGTCCCAGGTAGGTGTGCAACGCGCCGCTAAATGGTGTTGATTCCACTTCATCGCGCTTTCTGACATCCAGCAACACCCAGTGCTTATCCGGGTGCTCTAATCTGGATGCCACCCTGTCAGCAGTGATCGTTGCAATAGACTGCGCCCGTTTTTCGGCTTCTGATGTTGGTACCGGCAAGTGGGTCACATAACCGTCGAGTTGCCGAAACCCCATACGCCAAAGCTGTGCCGCCCCGTCATTGGCCTGCGTTGCATCGTCGGCCACAAAGGCCAGTGGCGTGTCGTATTCCAGCAACCAACCGCCATAGGCACTTAACAGAGCGCCAGGTAAGTTCAGACTACCGCTGACGTGATGCTCGCGAAATGCCGCATGGTCACGTAAGTCAATAAGGATACCGGGACGCTCGTCAGGATTCAGCCATGCCTCTGTCTGTCCCCCTGTCAGCGGCGCGCAGATTTGTGCCGGCATGGGTGCATCTACACCTTTGACATTGGATGACTCCATTTCGCCAAAATAAGGCGCAATATAATGATGCTCGTTCACTTTGCGCGTGATGAATGCCTCTTCACTGTCCAGTTTCATCAACGGATTACTCCGTTGCTCCATACCGATAGTGGTGAATTCCCTGTCGGCCATCCCTCCACCACAGACTGAGCCTGCGCCATGGGCGGGGTAGACAATCACCTGGGGACCTAATGCAATCAGTTTTTGCAGGCTGTGGTAAAGCTTAGATGCCATGGCTTTCTTTTCATCAGGATAGAAATCCGTTCTGCCTACATCAGAAACGAACAATGTGTCACCTGTGAAAACCCCAATGACGTCGTCTGACGAATCCGTGTCGGTGATCGCGATGCAAATACTGTCTTTGGTGTGCCCAGGTGTCGTCAGTACGGTGAGGCGCCACGCCCCGACATTAAAGGTATCGTTATCATTTACCACGGTGGCGTAGGAAATCGGCTCATCGGCGTCTGGTCCGTGGTAAACCGGTGCCTGTGTGCGATTGCTCAGCGCCAGTGCCCCGGAGATAAAGTCTTCATTACGATGCGTCTCCATAATCATCACAATTCTGCAGCCGTGCTGATTGGCAAGTGTCAGATAAGTGTCGGTGTCCAACTGCGGATCAATCACGCAGGCTTCACCGGCATTACCTACCACGTAGGAAAGATGCGCGATACCCGGCGTTTTAATGGTTTCAATAAACATGTTTTCCCCTCTTATAAGGACATGCGGCGGCTTCCAACACATGCGCTGTGCCGCTGAATCTCAGTCGCCAGCATGAGGTGAAATAAGTTACCTGCATTTATATAAACTTTATCTTATTTAAATTGGATCACTGTCGCTTTGTGAAGAAGAGCGCGACTCAGCATTCCAACCCGATGACATAAAAAGGCAAGGCGAAAGCTTGCTGACAACCAATTTCTATGCAGAGGAGGCTGAAAGAAAACATTTTCGTAATCGAAAAAAGGCGCCAATTGGCGCCTTCTTATATTAATCCTGTTGCTTGCTCCAGGTTTTATAGATACCCACTGAAAGCTTTCCGCTGGTATCGATTTTTGCCCGGTACATGCCTGGCGAATTAAATGGCATGGCAATATTCCCCTTACCATCAATAGCGATGACACCACCATCCCCTCCGGCTTCGACCAGAACACCATTGATAACGGCATCAGCGGCTTTATCCAGCGGATCGCCCAAGTATTTCATGCGTGCACAAATATCTGCCGCAACGTGATAGCGAATGAAGTATTCACCGTGACCAGTCGCCGATACGGCGCAACTGTCATTATCCGCATACGTCCCTGCGCCAATGATGGGTGAATCGCCAATACGCCCGTAGCGTTTAGCTGTCATACCGCCTGTGGAAGTTCCGGCAACGATATTCCCGGCCTGGTCCAGCACCACTGCGCCGACCGTCCCGAAGCGTTCACTGCCCTGCTGCCCGCCTGACTGCAGGCCTGCTTTCTCCATGCGCGCTTTAATTTTATCCAGAGCCTGGCGACGAAACTCAGTATCAAATACATCGTTTTCTACCTGCTGCAACCCGTTTTCGCTGGCATAAGTCTCAGCGCCTTTACCAGATAACATGACATGTGGCGATTTATCCATCACGAGCCTGGCTGCGGCAATAGGACTGCGAAGGGTTTTTACCCCGGCCACTGCACCGGCGTTTTTCGTACCGCCGTGCATCAACGAGGCATCCAGTTCATGCTCGCCGTCATAGGTATATACGGCACCGATGCCTGCGTTAAACAGTGGCGAGTTCTCAAGGATTTGAATTGTTTCAACAACCGCTTGCTCACCAGGCACACCGTCCTTAAGACGCTTGTAACCATGAGTGATCGCCTCTTCCAGCTTGTCCAGATAGGCCTGTTCCTGCTTCGCGGTCATGTTCTCTTTGAGGATAGTGCCTGCACCGCCGTGAATAGCAATTGCGACCGGATGGTCGGTATGCGCCCAGGCACTCAGGCTCAGTGCAGATGTAAACGCCAAAGCAAAAAATTGTCTAAACATGAAAGTGTCCTTTAATTGTTTTTTATTCGATAGACTGTGGGTAGGCATACATTAGCCTATACCAATTTTTTTGCATACGGGTGCATTTACGGTGGCTGGTTCACTTTTTACGGCGGTCACCCATGCCATTGTAGTCAGCCCCACAGGCAGCACATGGCTACGCGCCGGGTTGGCGTTAGCTTACGCTTGCGTGTACACTCGCGCATTTGGCACGTGCAGTGAACAACACCTCGCTGCGGTCTTTATCTCAAACGAAAAAGATTAAACTATGCAGGAACCCACTTTTCTCTGGCACGACTTTGAAACATTCGGTACCAGCCCTAAAAAAGATTTGCCCTGCCAGTTTGCCGCTATCCGGACAACGATGGATCTGGAAGAAGTCGGTAAGCCGATGAATATAATGAGCCAGATTGCCAATGATTATCTGCCTCATCCGGAAGCCTGCATGGTAACCGGCATTACACCACAGCAAACCTTACGGGATGGCATGGTTGAAGCCGAATTCGCCCGACAGATCCAGGCGCAGATGGCCCAACCCAACACCTGCGTAGTCGGTTACAACAGCATTCGGTTTGATGATGAAGTGACCCGCCACCTGTTTTACCGTAATTTTCACGACCCTTACGCCCGGGAATGGCGAAACGGCAACACGCGCTGGGATATTATTGACTTAGCCCGGGCCTGTTATGCATTGCGTCCCGAAGGGATAAACTGGCCGACTAAAGAGGACGGCAGCCCCAGTTTCAGACTTGAAGATTTAACCGCCGCCAATGGTATTGATCACGGTGACGCCCATGATGCGCTTGCGGATGTGCGAGCCACAATCGCATTAGCACGCCTGATCAAAGAACGGCAACCCAAGCTCTTTGAATACGCGTTTTCGCTGCGACAAAAACGCACGGTACTGCAGCAGATTGACCTCAGCCGTCCTTCGGTGTTGTTGCACATTTCCTCGAAGTTGCCCGCCAGCCATGGCTGCAGCACCTGGGTGATGCCAGTTGCTATGCATCCGCATAACCCGAATGCAGTGATCGTGGTTGACCTGTCTCATTCAGCGGATGCACTGCTTGCACACGATCCCGAAGCCATTCGTGCGCGTCTGTATGCACGCAAGGACGAGCTGGGTGATGATGAGCTACGCCCGGGCCTGAAGCTCATTCATATCAATCGCTCTCCGTTTATCACTACTGCAAAAGCCATGACGCCGGACAATGCCCAGCGACTCGGGTTGGACCGGCAGGCCTGCCTGGATACATTTACCCGGTTGAGCAACACCCCGGACCTGGCACAGAAACTGGTCACTGTTTATGACGATAAACCGGACCATGGCGAGGAAGATGTTGACTTTGCACTTTATAGTGGTGGGTTTCTTGCTAATGAAGAACGCCGCTGGTGCGACACCGTCATCGAGTCTCAGCCCGAGGCCCTTGCGGCCCTATCGGAGCAAATTCAAAACCCACGGCTGCGCAGTCAGCTGTTTCGCTATCGTGCCCGAAACTTTCCGCACACGCTGACGGCCGATGAAACGCAGCGCTGGCAGCACCACCGCCAGGCGCGCCTGACCGATCCGGCGTCTGAAGCATCGATTACGTTAGAGCCGTACCTGCTGCGTCTTGAACAACTGGCGCAGGAACACAGGGACGATCCGAATAAACAAGGTATTTTGCGTGCGCTGTATCAGTACGCGCAAAACCTTTGACCTTAACAAGGTATTGGCTTTACATTTAAGAAAAAGCACCCTGCTGCCGATAAAAACAATACTCACACGTATAGATGGATGTAGTGATGAAAGGCGTAGAAATAAATTTCGATGAAAAAGACAACGCAATTGAGTTGTCGCTCTCCCCTGCTGCCTTCGAGCAGGAACTGGATGCCACGCTAATTATCGCTGAGATACGTGCGCAGTACACGAATTATTATGTCTCGGAAACTGCCGTTAAGTCGGCCACCGAAAAAGCCAACCACTTTTTCAAAACCCAGGACTTTACCGACGTTTTTGAAAAAGTCGGTGAGTGCCGCAACGCCGAAGTCGAGTTCCGGATACCGGAAGATGCGATGACGGCGAGTTTGGTGCTGACCACGCCCTATGGCGGAAAGCTACCTACCGTGAAAACCATTTGTCAGCTGGCAGAGAGAAATAAAATTGTACGCGGTATAGGCCTTAAACGCATTGAGAGTGTGCTGATTGAGGCGCAAAACTCCCCGGCAGGCAGCATCATTGAAGGTGTAATTGCCAAGGGTCTGCCTCCACGCGATGGCAAATCGTCACGCTTTATTCCTTTGGTTCCCAATGCCCTTGAGCGGGTATTGCGACCACAGACCAGCAATGGCGATCGCGTGGACATGCGCAATCTGGGTGAGGTGATTTGTGTTAAAGCAAAAGCGGAAGTCCTGAGACGCACCCTCCCCACCCAAGGACGTAATCGCTTTGATGTGCGTGGGCACCACCTGCCTGCAAAGGCCGGTGAATGGGTCGACTTTAAAATGGGAGATGGGACTGCGGTTCACCCCAAAAATGAAAACCTACTCATTGCTACGCTGGCGGGAATGCCAAAATTTCAAAACCAGGTGATGAATATCGATGATACATTTATCTGCAGTGGCGTAAATGTCGGAACCGGACACGTCAATTATGAAGGCGCCGTACTGGTCAACGGTGACGTGACGGAAAAAATGGTCATCAAAGCTGAAGGCGACGTGACGATTAACGGATTCGTCGAATCCGCGACCATAGAGTCCGGCGGCGATATAATTATTACCGAAGGGGCCATGGGGAAAGTTAACGATCAGGCCACGGAGTTTAGCTGTAAGCTTGTCGCCGCTGGCAGTATCCATGTTCAGCACGGCCAGGGAATAGACCTTCAGTGCGCCGGAAACGTAACAGTAGCCCGGCAACTGGCATACAGCCGAATCCGCTGCGGTGGTTCGGTGACGGTCGGTCAGGTGGATAACCCCAGAGGGAACCTCTTTGCCTGTGACATCGTGAGTCAGGCCAAAGTGATTGCAGGGGTGCTCGGTGCTGTTTCCGGCAGTACCCTCAAAGTTGACTTCAGCCAGGGCTTTAACCTTTTACTTGAGCGCAAAGACACCCTCGAAGAGTTACTTAAACAACTACGCCAGAACAACCTGCGTCACAAAGACAAGGTGGCTGAGATCAAAAACAAAATGGTGCCGTCTGAACTCAGAGACAGGGTTGATGAACTTCTCGAGCTGTACAAAAGTGAAGCCTCGCTACTGAACTGGATTGAAATGCGCATGCTGGAAATGAAGCAGGCCAAAGAGAATTACCAGAAAGAAATAGGTCTGGTGGCAAACAAAAAGCTGTACGCCGGTGTGTCGGTGAAGCTGAATAATCGTAACTGGCGTTCTGAACGCGAGTATGAACGTGCCAAGGTGTGCTATGAATCGCACCAGTGGCAATACGAACCACTAACCTAATCGCTTAACGATAAAGGGCTGTCAGCATGCTACAGCCCTGTATTATCCTAATCCGCAATGCACGCCACGTTATAGCCCTCACGCTTTGAGTGGTACAGCGCCTTGCAGGTTCGCTCGTACCAGTCCGGAAACCGCTCATCGGCTTCCAGGGCAGAAACCCCCACCGCCACATAGCAGTGCTCTTTGTTTACCTGGTGCGAGGCGGCGATAACCTCAATTAACCGGTCTGCCAATACCTTTGCAGCGACGATATCCGTTTGCGGGCACATGATCACAAATTGGTCGCCACCAAATCGCGCTACCACATCCACTTCCCGTACCGTTGTCAGGCACAGTCCCGCCACACTTCTGAGCGTTTCCTCTGAATAGGCACCGCTACGCGAATACTTAATATTGGCACCATTGTCCAATTCAATGACAATCAGGCTGGCCGACGTCTGAAATCGCAAAAACCGGGACACTTCTTCTTCGGCGCGCTGGATCATCTGATTACGGTTGTACAAACCGGTGATGGCGTCGTGAGAAGAAAGAAATTCAATCGTTCTGTTACGCTCAAGCAACGTTGTCTTCAGTGCGTCTATTTCCTGACGGCATGCGGCGAGCTGTTTTTCAAACGTCCCCACTACCCGCCAGCGCCAGATCAGAAAGACGACAATTACACTGACGACCATCAGCCCTGCCAGTATTGGCAGAAGATTATTGCTTTTCTGAACTTTGGTGTTGTTCCAGCGACGGTAGATGCTTACGCGCTGCGATTCGGGAATCGCACTGATCGCGGCATTCAGTTTTGGTAAGATTTCATCCTCGTACGCTTTGTTTACACCAAATGACAATGCATCATATGGCTCGGCATAGCCGACAATTTCCAAATCGTTAAGGCGTAGCTTGGCCAGCAGATGGTTGACGCTGTACAGCGAGCCCACCATAACATCAATCTCGCCATTGGCAAGCTGCAGTAGCCCGTCGCCTTCACTGTCGAGGGCATGTAACCTCAGGGTAGGATAATAGCGGGCAAGATACTCTGCATGACGGTATCCTTTCACGACGCCAACCAGCCGGTCGCCAATGCCTTCATACCCCTGCAAATTAGGCGTTCCTCCGCGGGCTACCAATACATTCGGTGCTGCAAAATAGCTATCGGAGAATGCCAGAAACTGCTTACGGGAGTCGGTTGGGTTGAGCATTGCAACCATCATACACTGCCCGCTTTGCACGAACTCCAGTGACTGGGTCCAGCTGCTGGTTGGTACCAGTTCAAAAGACAAATCGGTTAGCTGCGCGACGCGCTCCATGTACTCAGCCGCGATCCCGATGTGCTCACCATTACGCAGCGCATCGTAGGGTGGCCAATTAGGATCCACACAATAGCTGACTTTCTGCTGGGCGGCAGCAGTAGGAATGCTTCCCAGGGAGAGACATACCACACACAGCAAGGGTAGAAGACGTAACAGTAGACGATTCATCAAAATGAACAAAAAAGCATCGGCAAATCAATTAGGTATAAAGTATCTACAGGAATAAGCCGGAATGCAAATTAATGCACCATTTTCTCGTGCGATAAGTCTGTGTCGTATGAAGTTAACGGCCGCGAGAGTGACCCGCCGCCTCTCCGGGTAAGCGGCCTTGCGCCGCCTCAGGTTACTTTCATCTTCTGATGGAACTCAGACTGCATATATATTTTGTTATGCACGATGTCTGACAGACTTTGCACGGCCTTCTCGATATCGCTAAAGCGCAAATACAGCGGCGCAAAGCCAACCCTTAGAATATCCGGAGCACGAAAATCGGCAATCACACCACGACTGATCCAGGCCTGGCAGATGGCAAAGCTGTCGGGATGACGAAAAGCCAGTTGACTACCGCGGTGTTCAGCGTCAGGAGAGATACAGGTCAGGATGTCTCCCAGACCAGCACTATCGAGCTGCGAGAGAAAATACGAGATGAGTGCGCGGGCTTTCTCCTCAAGCAACGGCATACTCACATCGTCAAATACTGACAGCGCCGCATCCAGTATACTCATGCCGATAACTCCCGGGGTGCCGGACAAATTCTGCACCACGCTCTCTGCCGGCAGGTAATGCGGTTCGAAGGCAAACGGTGCAGCGTGGCCCATCCAGCCTGATAACGGTTGCTGGTAGTCAGCCTGGTGCGTTTCAGCAACGTAGATAAATGCTGGTGCGCCCGGGCCGCCGTTTAGGTACTTGTATGTGCAGCCCACCGCAAAATCCACACCACAGTCATCCAGTGCCACCGAAAAGGCCCCGGCACTATGGGCTAGATCCCACAGCATCAACGCGCCACTGGCGTGCACCTGGCGTGTGACAGTCGGCATGTCATGCTTAAAGCCAGAGCGAAAATTAACCTGGGTAAGCATCACGACCGCAACATCATCATCCAGGCCTGCCTCGATGTCCTGCTCATCAATAAAGCGCACTTCATACTGTCCCCCAAGCTGTCGAATCAGCCCTTCCGCCATATAAATATCGGTGGGGAAATTATCCCTGGTGGTTGCAATCACATGTCGCTCAGGGCGCAGGGCTAGCGCAGCGGAAAGCACTTTATAAAGGTTTACGGAAATGGAGTCGCAACATACAACCTGTCCCTCGCGGGCACCGACCAGGCGGCCGATTTTATCGCCTACGGCAGTGGGCAGGCCAATCCAGTCATGCCGGTTCCAGCTGGTGATCAGATCTTCGCCCCACTGCGTTTCAACCACCTCCCTGGCGCGTTCCCGTGCAGCGATGGGCAGCGGGCCCAACGAGTTACCATCCAGGTAAATAGTTTTATCAGGTAGCAGAAATTCAGACCGTTTTGTTGCAAGTGGGTCCTGATCGTCACGGTGAGTCTGATATTGCATTGCGCTCTCTTAAAATAGTTAGAAATGAGGCATAAGCCTGAGTATCTGGATGGAGCCAGTCAAAATGGCCGGCGCCACTCACCAGCTCCCTGTCCACCCCTTGCCAAGCCGACTGTTCAACCGGCACGATCTTATCATTGCCGCCGTGCAGTAAGATCACTGACGACGGCATCGTGTGATGCCGCGGATTTGCTGCCTGCCAAATATCGGGCGCCGCCTTTGGACTTTGCTGCATAAAGGTCTGGGTCGCTGACTGGCAACTGTTGTCGCCCTGTGCATATTGCTCAATGTCGGTTATTGCGGAGAGGCCTATAACCTGATCGACATCTATTGATGACGCCGCGAGCAGCGCCAGATGGCCACCGGCGGAGTGCCCGGCAAGAATAACGGGGGGGGCCTCAACAAGTTTATCTGACAACAACGCAAGCGCCTGCTCAATGTCGTTGAAGGAGCCTGGCCAGCCACCACCGCTGTCACCTGCGCGGCGGTACTCAATACCGTATACCTGGTAACCGCGATCCGCCAAATCCGTCATGAAGCCTTTGCTGTGTGCAATATCATAAGTGTTCAGCCAGCATCCGCCATGAATAAATATTATCGTGCCCTTGGCCTTACTGTCGGTCTGCCAGTGATAAATACGCTGCAGAGGATCATCACCATAACGTAATGACAGATCTGCATCACGTTGCGGCAGTGAGGATAACGTGCCGTAGCTTACAGAATTCAGCTTTTCAGCCTGTGTCGCACTGGCAACCGTGCTCAATGCCAACAAAATAACCAAACGATACAAATTGCGCATATCAACCCTAAAAAAGGCACCCTGGGGTGCCTTTGTAACTGATAGTTATCGGAATGGAAAGTATTAGAGCATTTCTACGGCCAGTGCCACACCCTCACCGCCACCGATACATAATGAGGCAATACCCTTTTTACCGCCGGTTTGTTTAAGCGCATGCAACAGTGTTACCAGGATACGTGCACCAGATGCGCCTATCGGATGACCCAGCGCACAGGCACCACCACGGATATTGACTTTACTTTCATCCAGGCCGAGTTTTCTCATGGCCAGCATAGTCACCATGGCGAAGGCTTCATTGATTTCATACAGGTCGACATCGTCTTTGCTCCAGTTGGCTTTTTCCAGCACTTTTTCCATCGCGCCTACCGGTGCC
Source organism: uncultured Alteromonas sp. (assembly GCA_964508695.1). Lineage (GTDB taxonomy): Bacteria > Pseudomonadota > Gammaproteobacteria > Enterobacterales > Alteromonadaceae > Alteromonas. The sequence goes on along the minus strand of CAZDUT010000047.1, from coordinate 847 downwards.
ACAGTAAAGTCCTCCGGTTTGATAGAGTTAGTCGCATGTGCCACCACTTTCGCCAACGGTGTCAGTCCAAGCGCCTTCGCTTTTGATGCAGACATGACTACCAGTGCCGCCGCACCATCAGAAATGGAGCTGGAGTTTGCCGCAGTTACGGTGCCATCTTTTTTGAACGCCGGACGCAGCGACGGAATTTTATCAGGACGCGCAGCTCCCGGACCTTCATCGGTCTCAACAACCACATCCCCTTTACGACCAGAAATAGTCACCGGGACAATTTCATCCTTAAAGTCACCGTTGCTGATTGCGTCATTGGCGCGAGACAGGGAACTTAACGCAAATTCGTCCATTTCGCCGCGGCTGATGCCTTCATCATCTGCTTTATCCTGCGCAAAGCAGCCCATGGCTTTTCCGTCATAGGCATTTTCCAGCCCATCCAGCATCATATGATCCAGCACCTGACCGTGCCCCATGCGATAGCCCGTGCGTGCTTTCGGCAACATATAAGGTGCATTACTCATGCTTTCCATGCCACCGGCCACGACGGTCTCGACACTGCCGGCCTTGATCAGATCATGTGCCAGCATCACGGCTTTGAGTCCGGAGCCACAAACCTTATTGATCGTGGTCACACCTGCACTTAATGGTAATTCTGCGCCAAGCGATGCCTGACGCGCCGGTGACTGTCCCAGTCCAGCCGGTAAGACACATCCCATGATCACTTCGTCAATGTTACTCACATCAATGTTCTCACAGGCGGCCTTAATGGCAATAGAACCCAGTTCGGTAGATGTTACGGGAGCCAGACTGCCATTAAATCCCCCCATCGGCGTGCGTTTTGCCGCGACAATTA